>CALJIY010000060.1 GCA_937973945.1 uncultured Saprospiraceae bacterium
CAATTCCTCCTGTTTGTACGATTACCACTACTGGAAATATTACTTGCAAAGATGGGACAGATGGACAATTAATAGCAGAAGGATCGCAGGGAAGTGGCGATTTTGAATTTAGTTTAGATGGAACGACTTGGCAAACTTCTGGCACTTTTGACAACTTAGCAGCAGGTACTTATACGGTTACGATTAGAAATGTAGATACGCCAACTTGTATGTCAACTTGCTCAGCGACACTTACCGAACCGACTGCTTTATCTTGTTCACTCACAGGAACAAATATTGGTTGTAATGGGGGCAGCGATGGTACTATCACTGTAGCAGCTATCGGAGGATTAGGAAATTATGAATACAGTATAGACGGTGGCGCCACTTGGCAAATCGGTAATACTTTTACCCAATTACCAAAAGGCGATTACACAGTTCAATTAAGAGATAACGACGATATTAATTGTATCACTTCTTGTGATATAAGTTTGACAGAACCAACCGCATTGACCTGCACGCTCACACCAACACCTGTTGTCTGTAACGGAGATAATACAGGTGGTATTCAAGTCAATGCAATGGGAGGTACAACTCCACTAGAATTTAGTTTGAATGGAGGGCCTTGGCAACAAGGGAATGTATTTACAAATTTAATAGCAGGCGATTACACCGTGACCGTTAGAGATCAAAATGGTTGCACAACTACCTGCGATGCTACGGTAACAGAACCAACATTGCTAACTTGTAGCAACACCAAAACAGATATTACCGATTGCGAAATAGCCGATGGTACGATTACCGTGACAGGTACCGGTGGCATAATGCCATATCAATATAGTTTAGATGATGATGCTTATCAAGCAAGTAATTCCTTCACTGGATTAATGGCAGGTACTTATATGGTATTTGTAAAAGATGCCAATGATTGTGTGAGCATGTGTGAAGTAACATTGACTACGCCTATGGCACCAATGTGTGCTATCGACGAAGTAGTGGATGTTGCCTGTAACGGAGAGGCAACTGGTAGCCTTACGGTATCTGGAAGTGCAGGCAATCCTCCTTACGAATTTAGTATTGACAATAGTCTTTGGCAGTCAGCTGGCAACTTTTCTGATCTAACAGCTGGAGTCTATATGGTCTATATTAGAAATGCTTCTAGCACTATGTGTGTTAGTGTATGTGCGGCAGAAATAAAGGAACCAGCAGCATTAGATTGTTTTGTAGTCGGAGAAGATGTGACTTGTAAAGATGGAAATGATGGAATAGCTACCGTAACAGCAAGTGGTGGGGTAACAGATTATACCTACTTGTGGAGTGATGCCAATGCACAAACCACTGCTATCGCCACTAATTTAACGGCTGGCAATTATGCAGTAACGGTAACGGATGACAACGGCTGTACTAAAGTCTGCGCCGTTACTATCTCAGAACCAACTGTTTTAGAATGTAAATTAACAGCAACAGAAATAGCATGTAATGAAGATAGCGATGCTAAGATAACGGTAACTGCAACAGGAGGAATTACGCCTTATCAATATAGTTTAGATGGTGGGCCTTATCAACCAGGAAATATCTTTTCTAACTTAACGGCGGGCAGTTATACCATAGTTGTTCAAGATGAAAACAAGTGTTTATCTAAATGCGCTATCACCATTACTGAACCGAATGCCTTAAGTTGTTCCACTACCAAAACGGATGTAACCGATTGTATGATAACTGATGGGACGATTACAGTTACCGCAGCAGGTGGCACTACTCCTTATACGTATTTATTGGATGGCGGGGCACCACAAGTTTCCAACACTTTTACAGGCTTAGACGCAGGAAGTCATTTGATTCAAGTAGCAGATGCCAATGGTTGCATCACTACTTGTACAGCTAGTATCACCGCCCCTACGACTCCTATGTGTTCTATTATTTTCACTACGGATATAAGTTGTAAAGGAGGGAATGATGGGGCACTAATGGTTGAAGGAAGCGACGGAAGCGGCAGTTATGAATATAGTTTAAATGGTGCCACTTTCCAAAATGCCAATACTTTTGAAAATTTAATTGCAGGTGATTATACTGTTACCGTTCGGAATGTGGGCCAGCCTATGTGTACGTCCACTTGTTATACGACCTTGACAGAACCTACCCAATTAACTTGTTCCACCACTAATTTTGATGTGAGTTGTCTAGGAGGCAATGACGGTCGAGCAATGGTAACGGCACAAGGAGGAACAGCAGGTTATACCTACTTATGGTCGAATGGTTCTACTACTAATACCGCTAATAATTTAACCGCAGGTACTTATACCGTGACGACTACAGATGCGCAAGATTGCCAACAAGTATGTTCTGTTACTATTTCCGAACCACCTGTTTTAGTATTTACAACCAATGTGACACAGGTCGCTTGTAATGGAGATGCTTCTGGGGTAATTTTTGTTACGCCAACAGGAGGTACTGCCCCTTACGAATATAGCCTCAATGGCATGGCATGGCAGCCTGGTAACATCTATCCAAATCTAACAGCAGGTAATCACGTCATTACAGTTAGAGATGCTCAAGGATGTATCCTATCTTCTTTAGAAACGATCACGGAACCAAGTGCATTGAGCTGCACTATTGTATCAACTAATGCAACCAATTGTGATGTTTTTGATGGTACGATAACCGTCAATGCAGTGGGTGGAGTTCCTGCTTACGAATACAGTATTGATGGAACAAACTATCAAGCTAGTAATTCTTTCACTGGATTAATGGCAGGTTCTTATATCATTTCTGTTAGGGATGAGAATGCTTGTATTAGCACTTGTTCAGTAACGATCACTACACCCGACGCCCCTTACTGTCAAATTTCAGCGGTAACGCACATAGAATGTTTTGGCGATGCAACGGGTAGTTTTACAGTGATAGGAACAGAAGGAAATCCGCCGTATGAATTTAGTTTAGATAGCACGAACTGGCAACCAACTGGAGCGTTTAATAATTTAGTAGCGGGTCAATATACGATCTATGTTCGAAATATGGGTAGTACCAATTGCATCAGTATGTGTGCAGTAGAAATAGAACAACCGACCCAATTAACTTGTCAATTAACACCAACCGATCCACTTTGTAAAGATGGTACAGATGGGAATATAGCCATCATTGCTACTGGAGGAACGGCAGGGTATGAATATAGTTTGGATGACAGTCCGTGGCAACCTGGTCCGAGTTTTTCTGGACTAGCTGCAGGAATGTATTCCGTCACCATTCGAGACGCTAATAATTGTACAACTACCTGTGAGGTCGCTTTAGGCGAACCGTCTTTATTAACTTGCAGCACGACTGTAGTTGATTTACTTTGTAAGGATGATGGCGATGGAATCATTACAGTAATAGGAACAGGCGGCACTGGTACTTATGAATATAATATTGATGGTGGGGCTTGGCAAAATAGTAATACTTTCGAAAATTTAAATGGTGGTGATTATGTACTAAGCATTCGAGACGAGCACAATTGTATCTCAACTTGTATGGCAAGCGTTCATGAACCCACGGCACTAGTTTGTAATCTAGTAGAAGTCGTTCCAGAATCTTGTGCCTTTAATGATGGAAGTATTGAAGTCATCGCTTCAGGCGGAACAGGTACGCCGACCTATAGTATAGACGGAGGTGCCACTACCCAAGCGACTGGTTTATTTACAGGCTTGACATTGGGCACGTACACCATTACCATAGAAGATGAAAATAATTGTATAGCTACTTGTTCTTTTGAAATATTACCAGATTGCTATGACTTAGCATTGGTCAAATCACTCGTTACTGCAGGACCATACAGCTATGGACAAAAAGTAGTATTTGATATTGAGGTAATTAACCAAGGAAACATCCATGCAGCGAGTGTAGAAATTACGGATCATGTTCCATGTGGATTTAGTTATGCCCCAAGTGCAGCTATTAATGTATCTAATAATTGGACCGCCTTTTCAACGGCTGCCCCGATGAGTGTCATTGCTAGTCTTCCTGTACAAACAAAAGAAACCCTACAAATAGAATTAATCGTACAAGAATGCACAGACGCAAATGGTCATACCAACGAAGCAGAAATTAGTAGCGCCTTAGATGAAGATGGAAACCCAGGCGACGATGTAGATAGTACCCCAGATTATAATCCAGCCAATGATACAGGAGGAGAACCGAATGGACCAACCGACGATCAAGAAGATGGAGATGGTACGGTTGATGAAGATGACCACGATCCTGCTTTGGTTGAAATTTACGATTTAGCATTAACTAAAAAGCTTGTTACGCCTGCCCCTTATGCGTATGGAGATATTTTAGAATTTGCTATAGAAGTTTGTAACCAAGCAGCCAATCCAGTTCAGAATATTACAGTCTCAGATTATGTGCCTGTCGGCTATAGTTATGATGCTTCCTTGAATACAGGATGGACTGGAAGTGGACCTACTCCTACCACATTAAATTACACGTATACGACTCCTCTTTTATATGGCGCTGACTGTACAACAATCCCGCTATTTTTAAAATTAGAAATGTCAGGCGGTACAGATGATTGGAAAAACGTATCAGAAATTAGCAGCTTTGAAGACGAAGATGGAACTCCACAAGATGACGTAGATAGTACCCCAGATAGCAATCCGAATAACGATGGAGCTATGGAAGATGATGCAACCGATGGGACCAATGGAGATGAAGATGATTCCGATCCAGCAGGTCCAGAGGTAGTAGATATTGCTTTAATCAAAACGACTATGGACACAGGTCCTTTTGTTTATGGCGATACCATTGTCTTCGACATTCAAGTATTCAACCAAGGAAATGTTGACTTACAAAATATAGTCTTTAATGATTTTATCCCTTGTGGGTATCGTTATTTAGGTACGAATGCTGCTTCTTGGATGTTTGATTCTGGAACTGGTATTGCTTCGACTACGATCTATGGTCCTATTGCTGCTGGAGATAGCACAATGGTTTCTATCGTACTAGAAGTACAGGCTTGCGAGCCTGCGTCTGCCACTGCGTGGACGAATGTGACAGAGATAGCTTCCTTTGAAGATGAAGAAGGAGAAGATCGAACAGACGATGATATAGATTCGGATGCTGATGATGATCCAACAAATGATCCAACGGATGATAACACGAATGACAATAGCAATGGCGATGAAGATGATAATGATTTTGAGACCATTAATATTTTTGACTTAGCTCAGATCAAACAAGTAGCAACGCCCGGACCTTATGCTTACGGAGATCTAATCGAATATGAAATCACCCTTATCAATCAAGGAAATGTAGCTGCTCAAAACATCTTGATCTACGACCATATTCCTGCTGGTTTATTATACGATCCTAGTTTAAATATAGGTTGGTCAGGTACCGCACCTACGGTCGATACGACTCTTGCTAGTATTTTATTACCAGGAGAGTCTACCACTGTTAGTATCTTTTTAACCCTCGCACCAAACAGCGCAGGGAATGACAATTACACCAATTACAGTGAAATCGGCGGCAGTGAAGATGGAGACGGAAATGATACGACCAATAGCGATGTAGATAGTGATCCAGATAATGATCCAAACGACGATGAAGGTGGCGAACCAGATGGTCCATCAGACGATCAAACAAATGGCGATGGAACTAATGACGAAGATGATCACGATCCAGCTATCATTGATGTCTTTGATTTAGCCTTAAAGAAAACGACCTCGGCAGTTGGTCCATTTGCTTATGGCGACATCATTACTTTTGATTTCACCATTTACAATCAAGGTAATATTGCAGCGACTAATATCGAAATCACAGAGCAAACACCTTGTGGGTATGCTTTTGATCCTGCTCTAAATCCTGATTGGGTAGCAGCTGCAAATAATACTGCAACTACCACTATTACCGATACGATACAAGCAGGTGATTCGACAGTCGTTTCTGTTAACTTTATCATTCAAGCTTGCAGCGAATCGGACGCTTGGAAAAACACAGGGGAGATTAGCGGTAGCGAAGATGATAAAGGAAATGATACAACTGACGATGATATAGATTCGGATGCCGACGACGATCCAACGAATGACGGCGACATGGAGGATGATGCAACCGATGGATCAAATGGCGATGAAGATGATAGTGATTTTGAACTAATTGAAGTGTTTGATTTAGCCTTAACCAAACAATTAGCACCGACGCAGCAAACACCTGTTATCCCTGGTAAAATTGTCGAATACCAAATAACTATTTTCAACCAAGGTAATGTTGAGGCCTTTGATATTGAAGTAGTTGATTATATTCCAGATGGCTTAGTTTTTAATCTTGCTGATAATACAAATGCAAATACAGGAAATGTAAATGATTGGAATTTAGTGAGTGGTATTCCTACTTATGTTATTGATCGATTAGCTCCTTTAGAAACTTTCACGATTACTATTAAGTTCACTATTGAACCTAATTTTAGAGGGAATAGTATTACTAACTTTGGGGAAATCACTCATGCATCGAATGAACCTGATGGGCTAAACACAACCGATGCAGATTCAAAACCAGACAGGGATAATGACAATGACACCTATAACAATGATGATGATATAGCAGGAGATGGCAATATAGGTCAAGATGAAGACGACCATGATCCAGCTACTATTTTCTTAATTGCTGTTGAGGATATTGTCATTATTGGAGATACGACGATTACTCCTTTAGATACCCTTGTAGCAGATACGATCCCTGATGTGGATCCCGAGGCAACACCTATTTTTGAAGAAGAGGAAGAAATAGTAGATTGTAGTGAATTCCCTACCTACTGTTATCATGGACTAGCTATTGAATTAATGCCGATGGGGATGGTCGAAACTTGGGCGAGCGATGTTAGTGTCAACGACTTCT
Source organism: uncultured Saprospiraceae bacterium (assembly GCA_937973945.1). Taxonomy (GTDB): domain Bacteria; phylum Bacteroidota; class Bacteroidia; order Chitinophagales; family Saprospiraceae; genus JAFMDF01. Next base: position 6,847 of record CALJIY010000060.1, read on the forward strand.
CCCAATGTCCAGATTATCAATTAGGCTTATGGCATGAAAGCATGCCAATAAAGCAGCCAACTACATTAGGAGAAGTAAGCGCCTTACCGACTAACTTAGTCTTTACTTGTGCCACTTTAGGAAATCAAGTTGTACAATTGTACATTACCGATCCTGAGGGTAATTGGAATTTCTGCGAAACCTATATTAATGTACAAGACAATAATAAAGCTTGTATCGAAACGCAGGCTACTGATCCTACCAAAGCCTTGGTAGGTGGACAAGTAAATACATGGAAAGGAGATGCTGTAGAAGAGGTCTTATTGAGTACTACTCAATCAGATTATATGACTACCCAAGATGGATTCTACCATTTTGAATTACCTGTAGAAGAAGCCTATACACTTACACCACAAAAGAATCATGTTCCATTGAACGGAGTAAGTACTTTTGATTTGGTCTTGATGACGAAGCATATCTTGGGTGTTCAAACTTTTGATAATCCTTATCAGTGGATTGCTGCAGATATCAATCAATCTAAAACCATTACGGCTTTTGATTTAGTTCAATTACGAAAACTAATTCTAGCTATTGATACGGAATTCACCAACAATACTAGTTGGCGTTTTGTGGATGCTGCATACGATTTTTACACGGCTAATCCACTAACAGAAGCCTTCCCTGAGCAAGGACAGATAAGCGAATTAAATAACAATATGATTATGGATTTTGTAGCGGTGAAAATTGGCGATATTAATGGAAATGTTAGGGCGAATAGTTTACAACAAGCAGCAATTAGAAGTAGCAATAAAGTCTTTGAAATTGAAACAGTGGATCAGTTCTTAAAAGCAGGACAACTATATGAAATTAGTTTCCGTGCAAAAGAGATGAATGAAATACAAGGCTATCAATTTACACTGAATAGTAATGACGTAATTATCAACCAAGTAAATGGCGACTTAATGAGCGAAGAGCATTTTGGATTAAACAAGCTAGAAGCAGGTAGCTTTACGGTAAGTTGGAATCGACAGCCAAATACTTTGATCACCGAGGAAAAACTGTTTACCATTCAACTACAAGCGATAAAAGATACTAGACTAAATAAAGTATTGCAATTAAATAATCGACCAACGGTAACAGAAGCTTATGATTTGAAAGATCAGATAATGGATGTACAGTTAAGCTTCACTAATCCAGATAATACCACTGAATTCGAGTTGGAACAAAATCAACCGAATCCATTTAGGAAGCAAACAAGTATTGGGTATACTTTACCTAGTAATAGTCCTGTAGAATTAATCTTAAGGGATGAAACTGGAAGAGTTCTCCAAATAATAAAGCGAGATGGTAAAACTGGATATAACGTAATTCCATTAAACGAGTTTGAAACAACTCCAGGATTTATTTACTATCAGCTGATTACTAAATTTGGAACCAAATCTAAAAAAATGATTCGAGTGGA
>CALJIY010000061.1 GCA_937973945.1 uncultured Saprospiraceae bacterium
TTCATTACAATAATACCCAACACAATCCTCTAATGGAACGCCTTGGTGTAGCACATTCTGCGGATACGTATAAGACCACATCCAATCTGGAAAAATCCACCAAGAAGGTGTTGGGGCTTCATTCACGATCCCCCAATCGCCATCGCCCGATAGTTGACAGCCCAAACGCCCTACGCCATAGCCCACCATCAATGCGGGCGCAATAGCATCAGCAAAAGGAAAGACTTCAATATTATGCCGCTTTAAATATAGAACCACCCCGATTGTTCCTCCGATCAATCCACCATAAATAGCTAAACCGCTTCCAGACAAAAGTATTTCAAAAAAGTTGCCCCCAGTCAAATTACTCATGTCCTCAAACACGGCAAAAAACTTGGCGCCTAATATCCCCGTAAATGCAGCTAATAAAGTAATATCACCAATCCGATCACTTGGGTACATCTCCACCTTTTGTGTAATCGGCTTAGCTAAAACATCTTTTTGCTTCTCCCAATACTTTAATGCGCCTAATGCGATGGCCCCAAGTATGCCTCCTAAAATGCTTCCTTTAGTGGATAAAAGAATACCGGGCGCATCCATTTTAAATGCGGCAAAATTCTGGAATATATAGAGCAGCTTAAAGCCTAGAAAAAAACCAAAAATCGTATTGAATAATAGCTCACTAATAGAGGCTGCCTCTCCAACCGTTCGCTTAATGATATTTGGTTTAAATTCCCCTGCTGCTTCCTTACGCTTCAATTCTTTGTTTAAAAAATAAGCACTAGAAAAAATAGCAATGGCTAGTAAAAGACCAAATGTTTTTACAATGGACGTCCCGTTGTCTACTTCTGTTCCAATTAAGCTATGAAGAATGTAGGATAAATCTGGATACATGTTAATGTGTGTTTTCTCTCAAAAAGTTGTTTATACTCGTAAACAAGATAAATTACCGAAAATAGCGCAACTAGATGTACGTTCTTTTTTCATCGAAAAAAAAGAACCAAAAATTCTAGTCCAAAAAAACTCGCTCCGCTCAAACAGTTTTTGGACTAGCCAACCCACCTATATGTTGACAATTAGACTTTGACCACACTAGCTTCATAAGCAATCTGACAGCGCAGCGATCTGGCTTCTAACCTCTGAATTTCATTCTAGCAATTCAGCGCTCCACAAACGCTAATCGTTTGACCAGACACATAGGTAGATAAATCAGAGGCCAAAAACAAACAAGCATCTGCTATTTCTTCTGCTCGACCTAATCGTTTTAGTGGAATACTTGCTAGGAATGCGGCCTTCGTTTTATCATCTAGTTCTTCCGTCATATCTGTTTCTATAAAACCAGGTGCCAAAGCATTGCAACGAATATTTCTTGAACCTACCTCTTTCGCAATGGATTTAGTAAAGCCAAAAATACCTGCTTTAGAGGCAGCATAATTCGCTTGTCCAGCATTCCCAAAATCTCCTACAACAGAACTCATATTGATAATGGAGCCAGCTCGTTGTTTGAGCATTGGTCGCATAATATGCTTGGTCAAATTAAAAACAGATTTTAAATTTACTTCAATGACTTGGTCCCATTGCTCTTCACTCATTCTAAGCATGAGATTATCTTTGGTAATTCCGGCATTGTTGATCAGGACATCTACTCGACCAAAATCTGCTAGTACTTGCTTCACTAATTCTGCTGAAGCTTCAAAAGAACTAGCATCTGATTGATAAGCTTTCACCGTAACGCCAGCTTTTGCAGCTTCTTCTGCAACCTTGTTCGCACTATCCGCAGAAGAACGATAGGTAAAGGCTATATCTGCTCCTTGTTCTGCAAATTTTTGAACAATTGCTGCTCCAATTCCTCTTGAACCGCCCGTAATCAGGGCTACTTTGTTTGTTAATAATTTCATTGCTTAAAAAAACTTACTTTGTAACTATTAGGAACCCGCTCCGACCCGCTCGGGGGGAGTTCTGGAGCATGAACTGTATAGTTAGCTTACTTTTATCTTGTTTAGTTTTAGCCGAAGCCAAATTAAGGATTGTGACAAAAATAGGAGAATTATTCAGTTTCCTAGCTATTTGAGAATAAATAAGTAATGAAGTTTACGGACGGCTGGAAAGTAATTGCCTTTGTAGAGTGGTATTATTTAGAATATATGGCGGTAAATCTATAAGAAAAGAGCCAAACACTACGTGCTTATTTTGTTATAGATTTTATAAAAAGAAGGACCTCTGTAAGAGGTCCCCAATTAAAAACCTATAAACAATTTAGCTATTTTTAAATACGATATTAAATTAATAAAGTTTTAATATTTTATAATTAAATCTATGTCTAAAAAATCCGCTATTTATAAATAATTAAGCCTCAATTAAGTAAACTAAATTACGCTATCAAATAAGGATAAACTTTATTTATTTACAGATGTTTAGTATCTTTCATATTTGATCATATCAACAAGAAATACTCCACACTATTAAAAAAAATATGGCGCAAGCAAAGACACTTGGTGAACTTAAGAAGACGAAGTATACCTCCAAATCTGTAAAAGAAGAACTTAGAGATAATCTAATCCAAAAACTCTCTGACAAAGAACCAGTTTTTGATGGCATACTTGGCTTTGAAGATACGGTGATTCCGGATATGGAAAGAGCTATATTGTCCAAACATAATATCCTCTTACTAGGATTGAGGGGACAGGCAAAGACCAGATTAGCCAGATTAATGGTCCATCTTTTGGATGAATATATCCCTATCGTTGCTGGTAGTGAATTAAATGATGATCCTTTGGCGCCGATCTCTAGGTTTGCTAGAGACCTCATTGCTGAAAAAGGAGATGCTACGCCTATTGAATGGGTACATAGATCAGATAGATACGTTGAAAAATTGGCTACTCCAGATGTAAGTATAGCTGATTTAGTAGGAGATGTTGATCCTATCAAAGCTGCAACGCTTAAATTACCTTATGCAGATGAGCGAGTGATTCACTTTGGTTTAATACCAAGAGCACATCGATCTATCTTTGTGATTAATGAATTACCTGATTTACAGGCTCGGATTCAAGTATCTTTGTTCAATATGTTGCAAGAAGGAGATATGCAAATTCGAGGATTCAAATTGAGGTTACCTCTAGATATACAATTCGTCTTTACCGCTAATCCTGAAGATTATACCAATAGAGGAAGTATTATCACTCCTTTAAAGGATCGTATAGAAAGTCAAATATTAACGCACTATCCAAAGACTTTAGAAATTGCAAGAAAGATAACGGAGCAAGAAGCAAAATTATCTCCTACCCAAGCAAAAAATGTAGTCGTTCCAGAATTACTGAAGGACCTATTAGAGATGGTCGCATTTACCGCTAGGGAAAGTGAATTGATTGATGAAAAAAGTGGGATCTCTGCTCGTTTGAGTATTTCCGCTTATGAGAATCTTCTATCCTCTGCCGAGCGACGAATGTTGATCAATAAAGAGAAAAAGACAACGACTCGGATCACTGATTTCTGGGGAGTCGTTCCATCCATAACAGGGAAAGTAGAATTGGTATATGAAGGAGAACAAGAAGGACCTTATGGTGTGGCGATGAACTTGATAGGCGCAGCTATCAAACAACAATTTTTAAAGTTTTTCCCGAATCCTGACAAGTTAAGAAAGGGTAGAGAAAGAGATCCGTATGGTACGATTAGAGCTTGGTTTTCTGGAGGTAATAAACTAGATTTATTGAATGACGCAACCGATAAAGATTTTGAAAAAGCAATTGAAGGCGTTGCTGGTCTTCGTAAATTAGTAGAGACGGCTAAAGTACCAAAAGAAGAGACCCTAGCCTATATGGAATTGGTCTTACATGGATTAGCAGAATTCAATGTGATTAATAAAGACTATATTGAGTCTACTTTTTCTTTCCATGATATGCTAGCAAATATGTTAGATGACTTGGATGAGGACGATGATTTAGATAATCCGTTTTAATAGATTATATTTTAAACGAGAAAAATGCACTTAAGAATAAACGCTGATAATATAGAATGGCCAAAGATTCGACAAATCGCAGAGGAATTGGAAAAAGGAGGTATTCTAATTTATCCGACAGATACCGTTTATGGCTTAGGATGCGATATCCAAAATCAAAAAGCAGTAGAGCGAATTTGTAAGCTTCGTGGACTAGACCCTAAGACGGCTAATTTATCTTTTATTTGTGATAATATCGGACAGATCGCCAACTATACGAAGCCTATATCTAACGAATTATTTAAGATATTGAAGAAAAACTTACCTGGTCCTTTTACGTTTATTCTTCCTGCTAACAATTCCGTTCCTAAGTTATTTAAAAATAAAAAAAAGACAGTAGGGGTCCGGATTCCAGATCATCCTATTCCTTTAGCAATTGTGGAGGCATTAGGGCGGCCTATATTGACTACCTCGCTTCGTTCAGATGATGAGATACTAGAATATTTCTCCGACCCTGCCGATATTTATGAAGATTATAAACACCAAGTAGATGTGTTTGTTAATAGTGGATTTGGTGGAAATATGGCCTCTACCGTGGTGGATTGTACAGGTGGAGAATTAGTGGTTATTCGAGAAGGAATGGGGGAATTAATTAGTTAATTTAGAACAGAGAGCAGACCAGTCCGACTGCCGTGAAGACTATGGTATATACACAAGTATTCTGCATTGGCTGTCGCCAATGAAAAAAATTGAACGCAGAGGTGCAGAGACGCGGAGAATTTTTCGTAGAAAAAATCTAAACCTCTGCATCTTGGCGTCTCAGCGTTCAAAAAATTTCATTGGCGACAGCCAATTTTGAATAGTAATACTTAATTTTAAACGCAATCTGTCTCTGTTCTCCTTCAAAAGTGTTTATGAAAAAAATAACTATAGAAATCGTTTCGGACATTATCTGTCCTTGGTGTTATATAGGAAAGGCAAGATTAGAAAGAGCCATTCAATTAGTAGCAGGAAAGATAGAAGTGGATGTCAAAATGCGCCCCTTTTTCCTATATCCCAATACGCCAAAAGGAGGCCTACCTAAGGATAATTTTAAAAGCGTAAAAAAACCAGGACTAGGTGCTTTACTAAGAGACGAGGCAGCCAAAGAAAATCTTGTTATAGACTACCGAAAGATTGACCGCATTCCTAATACCTTCGAAGCACATCGCTTAATGCACCTATGTGTGGATGATGCGCAACGTAATGAATTGGGCAAGCGTTTATTCCAAGATTTTTTTGAGGGAGGAAAAGATATGGAAGACCCAATTACTTTAGCAGCAGCAGCGGCGGCTTGTGGGATGGACAAAGACCTCATTAAGCAGTTCTTAGAAACAGATATTGGGGCAGATGCGGTGCAAGCAGAAATGGATTCACTCAAAGCGGATGGCATTTCTGTCGTTCCTACTTTTATCTTAAATGGCGAACATAGTGTTGCTGGCGCTCAGCCGATGGAAAACTTTCAACGATATTTTTCTAGACTATTGAAGTAATTGAACACAATATATTTTATTAAACACATAGGCTCCTAGATCATATAGCTATGTGCCTATATGTTTAATAAGTGATAGGTATTAAGTAAAACTATGAGAAAAATCATTCACATAGATATGGATGCCTTCTTCGCTTCTGTAGAGCAGCGGGATGATCCTAGTTTACGAGGAAAGCCTATTGCTGTAGGTGGTGGCGGTGTGAGAGGTGTTGTAGCAGCGGCCAGCTACGAAGCTCGACAATATGGTGTTCGATCTGCTATGCCTGGTGCCACTGCCAAACGATTATGTCCCGACCTATTATTTGTCAAACATCGTTTTGAGGTGTATAAAGAAGTCTCTCAACAGATACGATCTATTTTTGCAGACTATACGGATTTGATAGAACCGCTCTCCCTAGATGAAGCCTACCTTGACGTAACAGAAAATAAAAAGCATATCCATTCTGGTACTTTAGTCGCTGAAGAAATCCGACAGCGCATTTTTGAAACCACCCAACTCACCGCTTCCGCAGGGGTGTCCTATTGTAAATTCCTAGCCAAGATCGCTTCTGATATCAACAAACCCAACGGACTAAAAGTAATCAAGCCCGAAGAAGCGATTCTATTTATTGAAGCTTTACCTATTAAGAAATTCTTTGGTATTGGAAAGGTAACGGAGAAAAAAATGCAGGGGCTCAACATCTTTACTGGAGCAGATTTAAAAAAGCTTTCTCAGATAGATTTAGTTAGGCATTTTGGGAAAGCAGGTCGCCATTATTACAATATCGTTAGAGGCATAGATGAACGGGAAGTGAACCCGAATCGCATTCGTAAATCCATCGGTTCTGAACGTACCTTTAATACAGATTTTGAAGAATGGGAAGATCTGAAGGATAGATTAGAACCTATCATTAAAGAGGTATTTGAACTACTAAAAAAGAAAAACAATTATGGCCGAACGATTACCATCAAAATAAAAAATGCAGCTTTCCAAACGATCACTCGGAGTAAAACTTTTGGTAGTGATTTAAAAGATGCGAGACAATTTAAACTTACCGCATTACAGTTATTGGAAGACAATTATCAAGGCGCTGGAAAAATACGATTACTCGGAGTTGCCGTTTCTAATTTGATGAGCGAACGAGAAGAGGGAGGTCGGCAATTGGAGTTTGATTTTCCTTTTATCGAATAAGAGAAACATCACCAGTAATCACTTCCTTCCGTCCATCTCGGTGAGTTATCAACAAATGATATAGGAAACTACCAGAAGCAATAATCTCTCCTTTAAAGCTACCATCCCACCCAACGGATGCTCTATCAAAAATAGTTGTTCTAAAAACAAAATTTCCCCATCTATCATAGATTAATAATTCCTCTATCGTCCCTTTAAAATCTGGATGAGGGTATACTTGAAAAGAATCATTTTGGCCATCTCCATTTGGAGAGAATACGGTAGGGATATAGATCGGGCAACTAATTTCTTGTACCCTAAAAGAACGCTCTTCTATACAGCCTGTTTCATCTGCTACTTGTAACTGATAAGCACCTACTTCTAAATTTTGAATTGTTTGATTGGCATCAATTATATTTCCGTCTAACATGCTAAGCAATTCCCCTTGACCTCCTGATAAGGATAAATCTAGCTGGCCTAAAGCATCTCCGCAAATAACTAATTTTGGATTAACAATGGTAATCTTTGGTGCGGCATATTTGACGACTTCTATTTCTTCCTGTACAATGCATTCCAATTCATCTTTAACAGAAAGTAAATAAGTACCTGCTGCTAAATTTTCGAAGCTAGTAGCCGTTTGAAATGTTTCGTCATTGATGGCATATTGAACACTTCCTTTTCCGCCTCGACTAGTAATATGTATACTACCATTATCAATTTCACAGGTAGCATCCACTTTATCAATTCCCGCTATAGACAAAGGAATCTTTTCTGCTAGTTGAAGATCAATTTCTTTGTTATATGTTTTACTAATTTTACTACAACGATTATAAGTGATCGCTTGAAACTCATAGGTTCCATTGGATTTAAAAGGAATCTTGTTTGTCTTGGCGTTGGGCATCACTTGACCTTCATATAACCATCTAAAGGTAATACTGTCCCCTACGATATTATTAAGAGCCTCCAAACTTCGATCATCACAAGTCTCTATCAATTGAATTCTATCAATGACCAAATTCTTTTTTAGAGGGATCGGAACAAAATTAGGTAAGCCGGTTCCAAGGTTAAGTCCATCTGTTTCCAAGTCATTTTCTCTAAAATCACAAGCCATTCCTAATTCATTGGGTTCATGAATTCTAGATAAACTCTTTTTCTGATAGATCGAAACATATAGCTTTCCATCAGGCGCATTCTGTATGGCACCTGTAATCCCATTCGTGCGGGCAATGACCGTGATAGATTCTTTTATTTCTTCTAGTGTAGGTAAATCAACATTGACTTGCAGCAAGAGGGAATCTGAAAGATTTGTTACGTATAACCTTTTACTATTTGGAGAAAACGCAAGCCCATAAGGTTCATCAAATCGATCATCTACCAAAGAGCGGGTATTACTCAATGTACCAGATTGGGTATTAAAATCAAATACTTCCACCGCACTTTTCCCATAATTTCCTATTGCCAATTTTCTACCACCTAAGGAGCTTTTCATATAGCCTACTTGATTCGTCAATTCCAAACCTATAGGTATCGTCCTAAGCGTGCCGATTCCATTAGCAGTCAAATCCCAAATTAAAAACTTATTGCTATTAAATTCATGTACAATAATCCAGTAATCTCGCTCATTGCAATGGGGAATCGCAATTAATTTTTCTGCGCAATTTGTATACAGCAAATTATCAACCGTTATCACTTCTCCTAATCCTCCATCTAAAGTCATATCTACAATGGCATAATAAAATTCTCCTCTACCATCTCCAAGGCTTTCATTTAAATAAAAAACATACAGTAGATGATCTTGATTTGGACTAGGTACAATGATACTGGATTGAGTAGAAGAAAAATGACCGCCTAATTGCTCCCCACCTTTAATAACCTCATGATTCTTATTCCAAATAGTTTCTCCATTGGTGTAAATCAACATTTGTCCATTCGCATCACATCTTACCGCTATTCCCTCTAATGCTTTACCTTCTAGTGCTTTCAATTCTCCATCCCTTGATACAGTAGGCGGGTTTGTATTAAAATCCAATTTATTATTCTCAGAGAAATACCAAATATTAGCACTATTTTCATGTTGACCAACAACTAGACACGGGAAGCTTAATAGAATTAAAAAGAATAGGGTTTTCATCCTTAATTAGATTGGTTACTGAGTAGGCTTATCAATTTACAAAATACACATATTGTGAAGCCAACTACTTTTTTCTTAACTTATCCACAAACTATGGTAGGACTCCTCTGTTTAAATATACAAAGAAAGAGATATAAAACATACCTTTTACATTCTTAATTATTGATTTTGCCTTCTAGTAAAACCTTAACTTCAAATGTAGGTCATTTCCTTATTTTTCCGTAATTTACAATCTGATTCTCGAAGCGTCCAAAAGGTCAATGAATTCATTCATTTTACCCACCTACTCTTAATAGAATCTCTAAAAGAACAAACGGATAAAGAAAACTACACTTGAGAAATGAAGGCTAGCTACACTAGTTCTAATTGTCCCTCATTTCAAGAATTTTTAAACCTACACTATGCCAGAGTTTGTACATCTACATTGCCATACCCAATACTCCCTGCTAGATGGTGCCTGCGAAATAGGTACGATGATGAAGAAAGCTGCCGATGATGGGCAGAAAGGAATTGCCTTGACCGATCACGGGAATATGTTTGGCGCATTTAAATTTGTTGCCGAAGCAGAAAAAGCAGGAGTGAAGCCTATTATTGGTTGCGAATTCTACATGGTAAAGGATCGGCATATCAAGCACTTTGCCAAGGCTAAAGGGGAGAAAGATAAGCGGTATCATCAGTTGTTATTAGCAAAGAACAGAAAGGGCTATGAGAATTTATGTAAACTTTGTTCGCTTGGCTTTATTGAAGGTTTATACTCTAAATTCCCTCGAATAGATAAAGAACTGTTGGTACAATATAGCGAAGGTTTAATTGCGACTAGTTGTTGTATCGGTGCGGAAATACCGCAAACCATTTTGCATCATGGTGAAGAAAAAGCAGAGGAATTACTGAAGTGGTGGATTGATTTATTTGGCGATGATTTTTATATAGAACTACAGCGACATAGAGGTTTAGAAAATATTGACCAATTAGGTATCAGCCAAGAGGACATTAATCAGGTTTTAATCAAGTTTGCTAGGAAGTATAATTTGAAATTGATTGCGACCAATGATGCCCACTATATAGATGAAGAAGATTCCTTACCGCATGATTTATTGTTGTGTATCAACACCAATAGTTTAGTAGACGAGCAAAAGCGTTTTAAATTTCCGAGTAGTGATTTTTATTTAAAGTCGCAGAAGGAAATGAATGTCTTGTTTCATGATGTCCCAGATGCAATTGACAATACACTAGATATCTATGATAAGATAGAGAAACTTACTTTAGCCAGAGATGTATTATTGCCGAATTTCCCGATGCCTGCGGGTTTTGACACACAAGATGACTACTTACGGTATATTACTTTTGAAGGCGCAAAAAAACGATACGAGACGATTACGCCTGTCATAGAAGAACGGCTAAATTTTGAATTGGAGGTTATTAAAAAGTCGGGTTATCCAGGTTATTTTTTAATCGTTCAAGATTTCACTACTGTTGCTAGAGAGATGGGCGTTGCGGTGGGCCCCGGTCGGGGTTCTGCTGCGGGTTCAGCAGTGGCCTATTGTGTGGGTATTACGAATGTTGATCCGATTAAATACGATTTACTTTTTGAGCGTTTCTTGAATCCAGAGCGGGTATCGATGCCCGATATTGATATAGATTTTGATGATGTAGGTCGACAAAAAGTAATCGACTATGTGATTGATAAATACGGTAGAAATCAAGTTGCCCAGATTGTTACCTACGGTTCGATGGCTGCCAAATCTTCGCTAAGAGATGTAGGACGAGTTATGAACATCCCATTAGGCGATGTGGATAAAGTGGCGAAGTCTTTCCCTTTAAACTTAGGCGCTACCTTAAATAAAGTTTTGGCGGATGGAGATATCCAGAAAAAACTAAAAGGCAAAATGAATTCGGAGGATGTAGAAAAAGCCTACCAATTCAGAACCCTTTCAGAAGGCAAGGATGATACGGGAAAAATGATCCGCTTAGCCAAGCGATTGGAAGGCTCGATTAGGAATACAGGTATACATGCTTGTGGGGTCGTGATTACGCCAGATGATATTACCAAATACGTTCCTGTAAAAACAGATAAGAACGCAGAGATGTTAGTCTCTCAATTTGATAATAGTGTAGCCGAAGATGCTGGTTTATTGAAAATGGATTTCTTAGGCTTGAAGACCTTATCCATTATCAAGGACGCCGTCAAATTAATAAAAGAAGGACATGGTGTAGAGATTGATCCAGATGAAATTCCTTTGGAGGATGAAAAAACCTATGAGTTATTCCAAAAAGGAGAGACCATTGGGATTTTCCAATATGAATCCACAGGGATGCAAAAATACTTGAAGGATTTACGACCAACGGTCTTCTTGGATATCATTGCCATGAACGCATTGTATCGCCCTGGTCCCTTGGAATATATTCCTGAGTTTGTAGAGCGAAAACATGGGCGAAAGCCGGTGGTTTATGACCTTCCAGAAATGGAAGAATATTTAAAAGAAACCTACGGAATTACGGTTTATCAGGAGCAAGTGATGCTGCTATCCCAAAAGTTAGCTGACTTCTCCAAAGGCGAAGCAGATACCTTGAGAAAGGCGATGGGTAAGAAGAAGAAAGCCTTGGTAGATAAAATGTGGCCTAAATTTGTAGAAGGTTGTGCAAAGAACGGCCACCCTGAAGAGGTCGTTAAAAAAATATGGACCGACTGGGAAGCCTTCGCTTCCTATGCCTTCAATAAATCGCATTCTACCTGCTATGCTTTTATTGCTTTTCAGACCGCCTATTTAAAAGCACACTACCCTGCCGAATTTATGGCATCGGTTTTGACACATAATAAGAGCGATATTTCTAAAGTCACTTTCTTTTTGCGAGAATGCCAACGCATGGAATTGGACGTATTGGGTCCAGATATTAATGAAAGTGCCTTGAACTTTACTGTTAATAAAGAAGGACAGCTTCGATTCGGTCTTTCCGCCTTAAAAGGAGTGGGTGAAGGCCCTGTAGAAGAAATATTAAAAGAAAGAGCCAATGGCCCTTTTACCTCCCCTATTGATTTTATCACACGGCTTAGCTCCAAAGCTGCTAATAAAAAAGTTGTAGAAAGTTTAATACTAGGTGGTGCTTTTGATTTTTATGAAGGAATGACTAGGGCACAATATTTTGGTCGACCTGAGCCTAATAAAGAAGAAACGTATGTGGAAGCTTTTGTCAAATTTGGTAGTAAGATGCAAGCCAAAGATGCCTCTCTTATGCTTTTTGACATTGCAGAACATACCGATGCAGCAGAACCTGCAATACCAGACGTCGAACCTTGGCCACTGATCGAAAAATTAACAAGAGAAAAAGAAGTCACGGGTATTTACATTAGTGGACACCCGCTAGATGAATATCGAATGGAAGTGGAGAATTTTGCTACTTGTGGTTTGGATCGGGTAGAAAATTTCAAAGGCCAAACGCTAAAATTAGCAGCCTTTGTTACGAGTGCCAATCATAGAATTAGTAGAAAAGGAACAGGATATGGCTATTTTACGATTCAAGATTATAATGGCTCTTTAGAATTCCCTCTATTTAGTGAAGATTATCAAAAATTTAAGCACTTACTAGAAGAAGGACAAGGCGTTTTTATACATGGTAGTTTCCAACAACGCTGGAATAGTGAGGAATATCAATTAAAATTGAGTAAGGTGGAACTGTTAGAAAGTGTGGCTAGTAGCTTAACGAATTCCATTACGCTCAAAATACCTATAGATCGAATTTCAAAAGAAATGGTCGATGGACTAGATGCGGCATGTAAAGAACATACAGGAAAGCATAAATTGAAAATTCATCTGTATGATCGAGAAACAAAGAATAAATTGCATTTAATAGCTACCGAACGGCTCGTTAATGCAAATAATGACTTAATAAAGGAATTGGATAAGTTAGGAGTTAACTATCAGGTTAACTAACTTTATGTCTTTATATGTTAAAATATTTGAAAAATTTTACATATAAAGCCACTATTAGTAATATTTGCCGTTAAGTTCCTAAGAGTTTGTTTAAATTTCTACTTCCGGATAATCCGTTCGTACAAATTTTAGACAAGCTATAACAAACTTTTACCAGACTCAATAATAATGCATTTTTTGAAACACTTCTTATACCTAATTTTACTGTGCTCTTTCAGTAATTTATTTGCACAGACGGATGTACTCTATCGAGTATCAGGTCCCTCTTATGCTACTACTGTTGCACATACTTTCACAGACGGAGAAGTAATTCCTCGCTTGAGAGCTACAGAAAGTGCGATCCCAACACGCTATACGGACGCAGTAAAAGGATATCTAAGAACCTATACCATTAAGAATAGAGCAAAAACGGAACGGATTTTAGGAAAATCAGTGATGTATTTCCCTATATATGAAGAGCAATTTAGAAAAAGTGGCATCCCTGATGCTTTGAAATATTTATCCGTAACAGAATCCGCTTTGAATCCAGTCGCCATTTCTAGCGCCAGTGCGGTAGGTTTATGGCAGTTTATGAAAGCAACTGGAAAAGAATATGGTCTTCGTATAGACCAAACGGTGGATGAAAGATCTGATCCACACTTATCAACTGCTGCTGCCGCTGCTTATTTAGCTAAACAATATAATAGATTTGGAGATTGGGCACTAGCTATCGCAGCCTATAATAGTGGTCCCGGAAATGTGAGTAAAGCTATCCGAAGAGGAAGAAGTAAAAATTTCTGGAAGATCAAAAAATATTTGCCAAGAGAAACGAGAAGCTATGTGCCTGGATATATTGCTGCTGCATACATTCTACAACACTATGAAAAACATGGTTTAATTCCACAATATCCAGAAATGGATTTACAATTAACAGAGGCGGTAAAGGTGTATCAGTTTTTGAATTTCCAAACGGTCTCTGCCATGACGGGTTTACCTGTCAAGACCATAAAGGAATTAAATCCTTCTTTTTTACAAAATTATATTCCTGCTACTCAGAGAGGGTATTACTTGATTTTACCTAAACGAGTGATGAATACATTTAAAAGTCAGGTAGCTCGACCAGACAGTAGGCCTGTGTATGCAACAACTACAGCTAATACGCAAGCTATTTATACAACGCCAGTCAGTACTAACCCCATTTATACAAATACTAGTTCTAATTTTAATAAAGATAATTATGCGCTTTCTTATCATTATGTACTCCATAATGAAAATCTTCACACCATTGCCAAGCAACATAATTGTCATCCTTATCATATTAAAATTTGGAATGATTTAAAAAGTAACTATGTTCAGCCAGGAGATCAGCTGAAGATCTATACACCGAAGTTTGGCGCTTCAGCAAGCCCTCCAGCTGTCCGCATTCCTAAGAAAAAAATAAATGTACCTAAAATTTCAACCATAAAAACGAAAGAACTAGTCTCTCAAAATCCTTCTGATGTAGGCAAAAAGCCGGCAAAAAATAAAATAAAGGCTCGTCGTTATCTTTACCACGTAATTCATAGGAATGAAAGTCTAAGAGATATTTCTAAACAGTATCATACTTCTGTACAGCAATTATTAGAGTTTAACAATGTCAAAAGAGGCCGATTACCTATGCCTGGCGATAAAATTAAAGTGAAGATAATTGAGTAGCTATTTATTCCTTGGGATATGTCTAAATCTTAGTACGTAAAAAGCCCTTCGGAAATTAAATTTCCGAAGGGCTTTTTTAATACGTTGCTTAAAAATGTAATTTAGGGTTCAATCATAGTGCAGGGGTTCTATAAATTATTTTTTTAATTTCTTCCAATATGGTTTTGAAATTATAACTTAGACATTCTTCCCTTAATTATTATTGCTCAGGCAAGAATGTCTAGGCTACTTCCATCCTAGCGAAAGGTTTAATAACTAAACCCACTAAGGCTAGTACTGCTATATCTTTTATGAATTAAATTCTTCAGTTCTTTTCTAGCAAAAAATATCCTACTTTTTATAGTGCCTAATGGTAAGCCCAAATAGTCTGCAATCTCTTGGTATTTGTATCCATTGAAATGCATGACAAAAGGAACTTTTATCGTATCATCCAAGCCCTTAATCATTCGCTTCAATTCTCTCATCATTATATTAGACTCTGCTTGATTAGACACCACATTCTTGCCAGAGTTGATATAATAGTCATTGTCTGTAGAATCCATAATTGTGTTTGCCTTCATCTTTTTACGATAGTTATTGATGAAAATATTTTTCATAATTGTAAAAAGCCAAGCTTTAAAGTTGGTACCAACTCTAAATTTTTCCTTATTGGTAATCGCCCGAAAGGCAGTCTCTTGATATAAATCTTTTGCGTCTTCTGAATTTTTCGTCAAATTATAGGCAAAAGTATTCAAGACGGGAGTCATTTGGTCAAAACGGTCACAAAATTCAACTGTAGACATAGGAACGGATTTTTCTTAATTAAGGGATTTCTTCCACAAAATGATTACTAGATCAGTTTTGTTGAACCAAAGATACATCACAGTTAAACAAAAAACAAAAATTATTAATTTTTTTTAAACACTTTTTTCCTTCAATGCATGATTCCACACATCATAATAAATTATAAGTATCTAAAAATCAATTGATTATAATTAATTGAGTGTTGATTTATGAAAATATATTATTTTCAGAAAAAATTGAAAGTTTATACAAAAAAGACCTATAATCAACTAATAAAACCTGATTATAGAAAACTGTTAAACAAAATGGACTGTATTAGGGTCCACAATTGAGATAAAATATTTATTATTTGGGCAATAAATGAAAGAGTGTTAAAAATCTAGATTTTTATTTGACAGTGCAATATTAATTTCTTAGATTAAGTTTAATAAACAACCTTAATTATCTAACTAAATACTACATATGGAGCAATCCTTTACACAAAATGATTTAATTAAATACATCTACAAAGAAACTTCTCTTACAGAAACGCTTGAAATCGGAGCGGCATTAGAAGAAGATTATAATTTGAAGGAGCAATTTAAAGCACTTATGGCAGGATATGTAAAATTGCCAAAAGCCACCTTTGCACCGACTACTATGTCTCTTCAAAATATTCTGAAGTATAGTTCTCAAAATCTTGTAGAGTCACATTGAGCAATATTGCATCAGTGTAAACAAAAGCCCTTAATGGATGGCCATTAAGGGCTTTTTTATTGTAATTAACTATTAACTTTTTAGCTTCAAGCGATTCGCATCCCTCCATACACTTTTACTTTCAATATCTGAAAGCCAACGATTGTCAATAAAGTAGGCTGAGTATTTGCTACCGCTTGAAGCTAATGGCTAGTAAGTTCTCCAACTTGACACACAACTGTGTTTAAAAACTAGTATTTTAAACAATTTTAAAAAAAAACCTACAAAAAGTTTTAAAAACCTTTGTTTATTTAAACAAATAAATTATCTTTGCTGTATATTACAATCAAAATAGTTATTAATTATACTAAACAATAGCGAAATGTCAAAAGAAAAGGAAGCAAAATTAAAATCATTACAGTTAACAATCGATAGATTAGAGAAGACTTATGGTAAAGGAACAGTTATGCGTTTGGGAGACAAACAAGTTGTCCAAGCCGAAGTAATTCCAACTGGGTCTTTAGGTCTTGATATTGCCTTAGGAATACAAGGACTTCCAAAGGGAAGAGTCGTTGAAATATACGGGCCTGAATCTTCTGGTAAGACAACTTTGGCAATACATGCTATTGCGGAGTGTCAAAAAAATGGCGGTATTGCAGCTATTGTTGATGCAGAACATGCTTTTGATCGATTTTATGCAGAAGCACTTGGTGTAGATGTGGAAAGTCTTTTAATCGCACAACCAGATAATGGCGAACAAGCCTTAGAGATTGCAGAGAATTTAATTCGTTCTGCAGCTGTTGATATACTAGTAATTGACTCCGTTGCTGCATTGGTTCCAAGAGCAGAAATTGAAGGAGAAATGGGCGATTCTAAGATGGGCTTACAAGCTCGTTTAATGTCTCAGGCGCTTAGAAAATTGACAGGTACGATCGGCAAAACAGGATGTTGTTGTATCTTCATCAACCAGTTAAGAGAAAAAATTGGGGTGATGTTTGGTAACCCTGAAACCACTACAGGTGGTAATGCTTTGAAATTTTATGCGTCTGTTCGATTAGACATTCGTAGAAGTGGATCTGCAATTAAAGATAAAGAAGGTAATGTAGTTGCCAATCATGTAAAAGTAAAAGTCAAGAAGAATAAATTAGCTCCTCCTTTTAGAGAAGCAGAATTTGATATTGTTTTTGGTAAGGGTATTTCTAAAGCTGGAGAGATTGTCGATCTAGCTGTAGAATATGACATTATCAAAAAGAGTGGTGCATGGTACGCTTATGCTGATGCCAAGATCGCTCAAGGTAGAGAAGCTGCTAAACGTTTCTTAGAAGATAATCCAGAAGTGGCTTTAGAAATTGAGAATAAGGTAAAAGCTATTGCTTTAGATCTAGGTGGTCCTGAACCAGAGCCAGAAAAAGTAGTGGAAGAACCTGCTATAAAAGAAGCTAAAGCTGAAAAACCTGCTAAAGCAGATAAGAAGAAAATGTCTAAAAACGGCGTCGCGGAATAATATCCTTAAGCCATATAAACTTAAAATGCCATTTAGATTGTAAATCTAAATGGCATTTTTTATTTTATTAGCATTGAAGTTATTTACTCTTTCACAATTTCAAAATTATCTAAAAATCCTGTGTGAAAATCTCCAGCCTTAAATTGCTCATTAT
This sequence comes from uncultured Saprospiraceae bacterium, assembly GCA_937973945.1. Lineage (GTDB taxonomy): Bacteria > Bacteroidota > Bacteroidia > Chitinophagales > Saprospiraceae > JAFMDF01. The sequence continues at coordinate 17,445 of CALJIY010000061.1, forward strand.
CCATTAATTGCCTATGAAAGGGAACCGTTGTTTTGATACCTTCCACGATAAATTCATCTAATGCTCTCTTCATTTTTAAAATACATTCCTCTCTGGTATGTGCTCGACAAATTAACTTGGCAATCATAGAATCATAATAAGGGGAAACGGTATACCCTGCATATACATGCGTATCTACTCTTACACCATACCCTTTTGAACTATGAAAAGAAGTAACCGTTCCTGGACTCGGTCTAAAGTCATTAAATGGATCTTCTGCATTTATTCTGCATTCGATGGCGTGCATTTGTGGGTAGTAATTTTTACCTGAAATAGCCTCTCCTGCTGCTACCAATATTTGCTCCTTTATTAAGTCTCTTTCAATCACCTCTTCTGTCACGGTATGCTCTACTTGAATTCTTGTATTCATTTCCATGAAGTAAAATGCTCCATGTTTGTCTACTAAAAATTCAACAGTACCAACTCCTTCATAATTAATATACTTACAAGCTTTTACCGCTGCATCCCCCATTCGTTCTCTTAGTTCATCTGTCATAAACGGAGAAGGACTCTCTTCTACCAATTTTTGATGGCGACGTTGAATAGAGCAATCTCGTTCAGATAAATGAGCTGCATTTCCGTATTGATCTCCAATTACTTGGATCTCAATATGTCGAGGTTCCTCTATAAATTTTTCTATATAGATACCTCCATTAGCAAATGATGCCTCCGCTTCTTGCTGGGCACTATTCATGGCTGCTTCAAACTCTTCATCTTTCCAGACAATTCGCATCCCTTTTCCACCACCACCTGCTGTTGCTTTTAATATAACTGGGTAGCCTATTTGCTTTGCTAGATTCAGACCTTGCTTTATATCTTGTACTAAACCTTCTGACCCAGGCACCACTGGCACACCGGCCTTTATCATGGTATCTTTAGCAGTAATCTTATCTCCCATTTTGCGAATCATATCTGCTGTAGGACCAATAAACTTAATCCCGTAATCAGAACAAATATCAGCAAAATCTGCATTTTCGGACAAAAATCCATATCCAGGATGAATGGCATCAGCATTTGTTATTTCTACTGCTGCCATTATTTTAGACACATTTAGGTAGGACTCTTTGGAAGATGGTGGGCCTATACAAACGGCTTCGTCTGCAAATTTCACATGAAGACTTTCTCTATCAGCAGTGGAATAGACGGCCACTGTCTTAATGCCCATCTCTTTACATGTACGAATAATTCGCAAGGCAATCTCTCCCCTATTTGCAATCAATATTTTCTTAAACATATTTAAAGTATTGTACCACATTAAGAAATGATGAATGAAAAATGATGAATGATGAATCTAGTGTGCTGTCAATTCTATTTGATAGGACAACATTATAAGATTTCTCATTCATCAGTCATCATTTCCTAGCCATTTGGATCAACTAAGAATAAAGGTTGATCATACTCTACCGGGGAAGCATCCTCTATTAAAACCTTCACTATCGTTCCACTCACTTCTGATTCAATCTCATTAAATAGTTTCATCGCCTCTACAATACAAACAATATCTCCTACTTCGATTCGATCTCCTACTTTAGCATATACTGGTTTTTCTGGCGCTGAAGAACGGTAGAAAGTTCCCACTATAGGAGATTTGACTTCTATATAATTTGTGTTTTTAGCGGCTGGCGTTGGCGTACTAGCTTCAACAGGGGCTGCTGTTTCGACTGCAGCTACTTCCACTGGAGGAGGAGCCTGATAGGTAGGCATCGCTGCAACTGGAGCAGAAGCTGGTACAGAAATAACTTGCTGAGTAGCAGGTAATACTGGTTTACCTTTGTGGTAATCTTTTGTTCGAATCGTTATTTCGAAGTCTCCTTCTCTAAGCTTAAATTCAGAGATATCTGTCTTATTAATAAGCTTTATAAGGTCTTGAATATCTTTATTATTCATTTTACAAGAAATAATTGAAGCTATCCCAAATAAGTCATAAGGCGTAATTAGCAGAAAATTATGCTACACTCCTCACCTATTTTATAACAATTAGCTTCAATGCTTAATTAAGTTGGTTTCTAATTGAGATTTTAATGTTGAAGTTGTTTGCAAACAACTTCTATTGCTATTATACCTTACTTCTTTACCCGTTCCATATATTCTCCTGTACTGGAATTAATTTTTAAAACATCTCCCTCATTAACGAAAATAGGTACTCTAATTTCTGCACCTGTCTCTAATTTTGCAGGCTTAGTTACATTCGTAGCGGTATCTCCTCTTAGGCCTGGCTCTGTATAGACAACCTCCAATTCAATATACTGAGACATCTCCAAAGTTAAAGGTCGCTCATCAGTTGCGTGGAATATAATATCTACTTCCATCCCTTCTTTCAAGAAATCAGGCCGGTCAATCATCTTTTCTTGAATAGCAATTTGATCGAATGTTTCATTATTCATGAAATGATACCCTGTATCATCATTATATAAATATTGGTAGGTTCGTCTTTCTACTCGAACTACGTCAATTTTATGTCCTGCTGAAAAAGTATTGTCTATCACTTTTCCAGTAGTCATACTTTTTAACTTTGTGCGTACAAAAGCAGCACCTTTACCAGGTTTCACATGTTGAAAGGAAACCACCACAAATACATCGTGATTATAATTAATACACAATCCATTTTTAATTTCTGAAGTATTAGCCATAAAATGCTATTTTATATTTTTTCTTTTAAGAGACACGAAAAGCATCAGTTTCCCAATTTACTTTTGTTTCCCGAATGAAGGTGCAAAGATACAGAATTATAAGGTTTTTACTATCAAAATTCATACAATACCCCACCATTGATTTGTGTGCCCGTGTTTTTATTCACCCTAAATTTTAATTCCGCAAATATATTTAGGTTGCCGTCAGTAGGAATACTCGTTCCTACCCCACCATTTAAAGCTATTTTAGTAGATTCTAAAACATCAACGATACCAATTCCACCTAGCCCATATATAATAAGATCATTGGTGAATAAAGTAGCAAAGTGGTAATGTGCATCTAAATCTATGATTTTCACGGTCAATCCATCAGAAGGATATATATTGTAACTAGGCGATGCAGCCCAAGTATCGTCATCAAATACATATTTCAATTTAGCAACAAATCCTAATCTTTTTAAATCAGTGTCATAGTTCACACCTCCACCTGCACTAAATTGGGCTGTTAGCGATGTATTCATTAAAAATAATAGGCAAGAAACAAAAAGGCAGGTGTAAGTGACTTTTTTCATATCTTTTTAATTAAAACAGGTCATAAAAATGAAGTTACCCCCGAAATAAAGAAAAAAATACAATATTCAATAAAATTATAAGATAAATTAAAATTATTAATTCATCATTCTTTATGGATCTTTAATAAGATTTGCTTCCATCATTCTCTTCTCTACTCTTTTCCTCGATTCAGATTGGATCTCTTTTTTTAGGTATTTCTCAATAACTAAACTGGCAATAGGTGCGGCATAAGTTGCACCAAATCCACCATTCTCAATATAAACGGCTAATGCAATTTGCGGGTTATCTTTTGGTGCAAATGCAAAAAAGATAGAATGATCTTTTCCCGCATTTTGAGAAGTTCCCGTCTTCCCGCAATAATCTATTCCTGGTATGACCGCATTTTGTGCCGTACCGTATAATAATACGCGCTCCATGCCTTTTATGACAGGATCAAAATGATAAGGTGCAATGTTCACTTTTTTAACTTCCGTAAAACGCGCAGGAATTTGAAAAGCGGTATCACTAAAACTTTTGACTACATGTGGAATATAATACGACCCTCTATTCGCAATAATAGCAGCTAGATTAGCCATTTGAACAGTAGTCATTTCTATCTCTCCTTGGCCGATGCCCAAAGACATTATTTGTCCAGATCGCCAATTATTCTTTTTATAAATTTTATTATAAAACTCCTTTTTAGGATTATTTCCCTTCTTTTCCATGGGATAATCAACGGTCAAGGCTTCTCCAATACCAAATTGATTCAGGTAATCATTAAAAACAGATAATCCTTTTTCTGGAATAGATTCACCATATTGATCCACTATATCTCTAAAAACTCTCCAATAATAGGTGTTACAAGAATGTTGTAAACTTCTAGCGATATCCACTTTTGATTCATGAGGATGGCATTCAAATTTACGAGAACCAGGTCCTCCTGGCTGATAATACCCCCTACAGGTTAATCTATCTGTCGAACTTATAATTTCCTCCTCTAATGCAATTAAGCCCACTACCGTTTTAAAGATAGAGCCAGGAGGGTATTTTGCCATTACTGATCTATCAAAAAATGGTTCTAATGGATCATTATCCATTTTCTTATAGTTCAATCCTCTTGAACTATTACCAATTGCTAATAATTCGGGATCATAAGTAGGCGCACTTAGCACACTTAAAATTTCTCCTGATTTAGGTTCTATGGCAACAATACTGCCTCTTTTATTCTGCATTAAGGCTTCACAATATTGTTGTAATTCTATGTCTATTGTGGTTGTCAAATCGCTGCCAGATATTGCTGGCACATCTGAAGAACTATCATTAAATGATTCTACCTCTCTACCGAATTTATCTTTTAAAATCAATCTCGCTCCTTTTTCCCCCCTCAATGCGTGTTCATACGTATATTCAATACCTGTGGCGCCTCTATAATCTCCCAAAGAATAAACTCCTTCTGAAGTATCTATTTCCGTTTGATTCACTTCTCTCAGGTATCCCAGTAGGTGAGCTGCATATGGATATAAATAGCCCCGAATCGTTCTGAGCCGGGCCTCGAAACCTGGGAATTCATATAGGTTCTCTTGTATTTTAGTAAACTTTAGTGCGGATATTTTGCTTAGAAAAATGAAAGGTTTGCGTTTAGAGTATCTACCACTTCGCCAGTTTTTATTAAGGTTCTTTTTGAATATTGCTTTATCAATACCTAATAGTTTACAAAACTTAGCTGTATCCATTTCTGGATTGATCTGATTGTAAGTAACCATTAGATCATACATGGCATCATTAGAGACCATCAACTTTTCATTCCGATCAAAGATCAAGCCTCTAGATGGATAAGTGGTAATCTTATCTACTGCAATTGTTTCTCCTTTTTTTCGATAGGGATTATCTAAAACCTGAAGTTGTAATGCTTGAAACAATAGCACGAGTGTGGCTAAAATGAAAAGTCCCAATATAACGGGATGCCTATTTTTATGACGATCATCCATGGTTGTATTATTTGTTATTCCTTACTTGTTAGAAAACAACTGAACATAAATCAAAATAAAAAGCATTGAGAATAAAAAACTGGATAGCGTTCTTAATAAAATTTGTCCTGTATAAATAGGAGAAAATAACAGGAAAGAAAAATAGAGCAATAAATGGGCAAATACTAAGACTCCTGCATATTTAAAAAACCAATTATAACCATATTTTTTAGGAACTAATTCATAGCCCACGTTATAACCACCACGGGGCGTTAAATAACTCAATAGATACGGTCGAATGAACGCAATTGCTGTACAAGTCGCTGCATGTACCCCTGGAGAATCGTAAAAGAAATCAATGATTATCCCCAATATAAAACCAGAAACGATTAAAATATTTCTTGGCGTGTTCATGGGTAATAACACCAGTACAATTGGGTAAAATAGTAGAGAAATATAGTTAAAAGAAGCACCGCCTATATCTATTCTTCTCAATACAAGGACTTGTATTAAAATAAAAAATAAGGCTCGAATAATATTTTTTATAATCGGATTATTCATCTTCGCTTTCTACTGCTAACTGTTGCTGACGGCTAGTATTATCAATTATATAGACATGTTTCTCTGTATGAAGATTATTGTTCAAGGCTATAGTGATATTATAAAAGTAATCGCTTTTTGATAAGCTCTTTTCTTTAACCGTACCGATCATAATTCCCTCTGGAAAGTGATTAGAATATTCACTAGTAATAATGGTATCCCCAACTTCAATAGACTCATGTTTTGAATAAGCACCCAATTTGGCAAATCGATAATCAGGCCCATTCCATTTTAAGGTACCAAAAGCAGCTGTTCTTTTATTTGCAGCTACAATAGCCGATTGTCGATGTAGAATAGTCAATACTCTGGAATATTCTTCACTTGCAGACTTTACAATACCTATAATGCCACTCTTACTGATCACCCCCATATCTGGTTGAATCCCATGCTTTCGACCTCTATTAAGCGTAAAGTAATTATCTAATGTATTAACAGACTTATTTGTAATCTTAGCTGGAATTAGTAAATATTGCTGATTAGCGAGTGCTAGACTGTCTATATTGGAAGGGGAAATTTTTTGTAGATTCAGAAGCTTTTCTTTCAGCTTAGCATTTTCTGTAGCTAGCTTAAATGCCTCTTCTCTTAAATCAAAGTAATCGGTCCAGTTATCAAAGGTATTCGCTACTTTTCCAGTTATAATATTACTAGAATTAATCCAAATATCTCGTTGATTTCCATTGTAACGCACTATCAAGAACAAACAAAGTATCTCCAAAAGTAGAAATACAAAGAAATGACTATATCGTAAAAATAGGAGAATCAAATTTTGCATATGCCTAGCGGAATAGGTTCTTCTGTCTGAGGTGTGATTTTAAATTGATCGAATCACTAAAAAAGTGGTCCGATCAAACTGAACGTTTCATCCGACTGATAGGAAGCAAGTAAAGATAGCTTCTAGACAGATTTTCTATCAATTAAAAAGGAATACGTATCAGAATTTTTTAAGGCGTTACTTGTACCTCTTACTACAGCCCTTAGTGGATCTTCTGCTATATGTACAGGTAACTTTGTTTTCTGACTAATCCTTTTATCCAAACCTCTTAATAAGGCACCGCCTCCAGTCAAATAAAGTCCTGTGGCATAGATATCAGAGGCTAATTCTGGTGGAGTAGATTCTAGTGCCTTCAAGACCGCTTCTTCTATTTTTAAAATAGATTTATCTAAACAGTGTGCCACTTCTTGATAGCTAACCATTATCTGTTTTGGAATACCTGTCATTAAATCTCGTCCATTCACAGCATAGTCTGGTGGTGGATTCTCTAATTCCTGTAAGGCAGAACCCGCATGGATTTTAATTTGCTCCGCCGTTCTTTCTCCGATAAGCATATTATGCTGCCGCTTCATATAATTCATGATATCTGTCGTCAATTCATCTCCAGCAATTCGAATGGATTGATCACAGACAATTCCAGAAAGCGCAATCACCGCAATTTCTGTTGTCCCTCCACCTATATCAATAATCATATTACCAATAGGTTCTTCTACATCTAGTCCAATACCCAAGGCTGCCGCCATAGGCTCATGAATTAAATACGTTTCTTTAGAATCAACATGATCTGCGGAATCAAAGACAGCTCTTTTTTCTACTTCCGTAATACCAGAAGGAATACAAATAACCATTTTCATATGAGAGAAGAATCTTCTCCTAGTACCGATCATATTTATGAGCCCCTCTATCATACTCTCTGCAGCTTGAAAATCTGCAATTACCCCATCTTTTAAAGGACGTATCGTTTTTATATTTTCATGTGTCTTTTCATGCATTTGCATTGCCTTACTGCCTACCGCAATCGTTTCTCCCGTTTTCCGATTGATTGCCACAATAGATGGCTCATCGACAACAATTTCTCCGTTGCTAATGATTAGCGTATTAGCCGTACCTAGATCAATTGCTAATTCTTGCCTAAAAAAATTAAACATTCCCATTGTCGTGTATATATATACTTAGTAAGCAGGTCTCTTTTCGATAATTAAAATCGTGCCTTATCGACTCATTTCCGCCCTATTTGAATAATTCGCAAAGTTATCAAATTATTACTACAAATTTATACTAGATTTACAATAGTGTTAAAGTTGGCTAAATTTGATAGAAATCAAGCAAGGACAGGGTTTTAAGGCCTCGTTTCCTACTATTTTTATCTTATAAAAAAACTACCTATATATTCATCCTTTACCCTTTATTAATACATATGAAGCTATTTTTTTCGGAAAACCAACCAGACTATGGTACCTATACCTTTAATTATGCGATTTATTGCGTCAAAGAGCAACAAACAGAACTCCCCGCTATTTATCAACAAGGATTTCTACCTTATACAGGCAACCTAGCTATTGAGAAGGATATTTTCTATCTCGCACGTAGCCTGAGAGTTGATTTAGATAGATTTGTAGATAGTTCAGAAAATAGAAGAGTTGCTCGAAAAGCAGCTCCATTAAATATTTCTATAAAAGTGCAAAAGAAGCAAGATGTAGATTTAAAAGACCCTGCTTTTGTTGACTTTTGCATGTCATATGCATCAGATAGGTTTTCTGGCAATGCAATGACCTTAGATCGTTTACATTATGTATTCGGAAAAGAAACAGGTAGCCATGTCCTTACGTTTCATGAAGGAGATACCATTTATGGATATGTCTTTGCTGCTATTGAAGGTAATATGCTCCATTATTGGTTTGCTTTTTTTGATCAAGCATATCTAAAATCTCATTCTCTGGGTAAATATATGATGTGGCGAACGATCGCATGGGCAAAGGAAGAAGGTCTCGATCATGTCTATCTGGGAACTTGCTATGGCAAACATTCGCTATATAAAGTCAGAGATCATAAAGGGCTAGCTTTTTTTGATGGCGCTCAATGGAACCAAGATATGGCTATCATAAAAGATCTTTGCAAAACAGATTCCGAACCGATCAACAAAGATCGCTTCAAGTTACTATCTGAACCAAACTCATTTCTAGAAAAATTGTAACTGTTATAAACAACTTCAACAACGAAATATCATGATCCGAAAAATACTCTTTTTATTCTGCTCGCTTCTATTAAGCTTTTCGATCCAAGCACAATCCTTTGCTTGGGGCATTAAAGGTGGACTAACAACGGGCTATCAAAAATGGGAAAATACGCCTCAGGGCCTATTATTTAAATACCATGGTGCATTATATATAGAATCTCTTCCTGCTGGTAATGATTTTGCCTTATTTGCGCAGGCGGGGTATCATATCAAAGGCAGTGCTATTAGAAATCAACAAGCAAATCTAGGATCAGGGGGCGTCTACCGACCACCTGCTCAAGAATTTCTATTTAGAAATGTATCTGTGATAGTCGGAGCAAAACAGAAATTTGATTTTAATAATGTATCCAAAAGTTTTTACTCTTTTGGTTTACGTGGAGACTATACCTTGAGTACTAACTTGTCTAGTTTTAGAGAAAATGGGCTAGTTAGTTATTTTCCTGCTGATCCTTTCGTGCGTAAATTTAATTATGGGGCATACATAGGAGGCGGATTAGAATTTGCCTTTAGAGATTTAGTAGGAGCAGTAGTCGAACTAAGTGTAAGTCCAGATTTTTCATTTCAATATCAGCAACCTGGTGGTTTGCAAGTTACGAATCCGTTTAATTTCCAAAACATTACTCTTCCAGAAAGGAAAATCATGAATGTTGTTTTGGAATTATCTGTAGGAATTAGATTGCTGAGGATTGTCGAGTATGTAGATTAAGAGGTACGGAGCTTTATGTTTCTATAGAACCTGCCTTCCAAGAAACGCAGGCAGGCACGGAGGCACAGAGACACGGAGTTTAACAAAGAATTAAACTCCGTGTCCCTGTGTCTCCGTGTTCTTACCATTCCCTGTCTGCTCTATAGTCCTCAAAATTTGATACTTCCGATATACTAAATAGGCATTTCTACAACTAATCTTCCAACCTAATTTTCCGTCCATAAATCCTTTTTTTAAAAGAAACGTTTTGAAGAACCGAGCAATTGGAGCAGCATATAATTTCAATAAATTGGCACGTCGATTTCGCTGAGCCATTTGTAAGGCAGCTAACTGTGCATACTGCTCTATCTTATTCCAATGATCTTCCTCACTTTTATAAGAATAATGGTATAGCGCTCCTTTCAGTCGAACTATCCTTTTGTTAGCAGGAATGATTAACTCCTCATGAACCAATGCGTGCTCCTCCCATTGTATAGCTGTTTTATTAAATAACCGAACTTTCCAATCAGGATACCAACCACTATGATACACCCATTGCCCCATATAATTCACTAGTCTGTTGATAGCATATACCTGATGCTGCTGTAATGCAAGCTGCTGAAGGGATTGAATAAGCTCATCTGATAACACCTCGTCCGCATCAATTGATAATACCCAGTCATAAGTAGCTATCTGATTACCAAGATTCTTATTAACCCCATAGCCTATCCATTTTTTTTGAATAAGGGTTGCTCCCATTTGTTCAGCGATAGCAACTGTATCATCGATACTATACGCGTCCACTACCAATACTTCTGAAACCACTTGTTGCAGTGCACTAATACATCTTTGGATATTAGCAGCTTCGTTTTTTGTAATGACAACTGCCGAAATAGGTAATAAGGACATTAATTGCTAGGTTTTATTAATGAGTTTATCAAATGTACTCGATAATTGTGGAACGATGTGTGCTTTAGAATAGAAGTTGTTTAAGAATGTAGTTTAGCGGCGAAAAACTGTAGTGTAAGGTTCTGAAAACTAGTTTTTTCCGTTGTATAGCAGGGCTATGGAACGGAAAAAAGTCGTTTTCAGGTTCTTGCAATACAGCTTTGCATACCTGAAATACATTTTTAAACAACTTCATAGTATTACTTAGCATTTGTCAAAAATCTGTAGGATATGAATTAAGTATCGACAACACAATAACCCTAGTATTTAATCGGCTTTTGAGCATCCCACCCGCTTTGCGGTTCATTCGTTTGAATGTCCACTGGACATTCACCCTGCGGGTTTGCTCTTTCATCCTTATCCAAAACATATGAGAAAATCGAATCTAGTACAACTTTGTATATTGCTCTACTGCTGTTGTTTATCATATTTAGGACAAGCAGAAGGCACCAAACAATTAGCCCCCAACCCATCTGATCGAGTATTTCTTTATTCCAATGTAGAAGCCTACGGCAATTTTGCACAATTTGGAAGTGCTGATGCGCAACGCTTATATATCCATATAAGTGATCCCAATAACGAACAAATATTCTTAGGATTTAGCAAAGCAGTAAACCGAGGTCACTATCCTTGTGAAGGAGTCGAAATTCCAATTTATTTTAGAATAGTGGGGCCAAGTGGAGTTGTCGTATATCCAAATAGAGGTATGCCGAATGGGCAATTATTAAATCCAGGGGATGCTAATATTACCGATCGGTCTCAAGCAATCAATGGCCCAAAACAAATAGTCGGAGCGGACGGATACGATGCCATTGTTTTTGACCCTATAGGTTTCGTACCGGGAGATTATTACATCGAATTTAGTAGAAATGAAAGTACTCCGTCTTTAGATAAATATATAGCAATCGAATGGTGGGATATCACAGTGGCGACCAAAGACGCTACGCCAAGTGCTATTGATGGAAGAGTGTATGCTAAAAATTGGGCCTTAATGTCTCCATCTATTTCTTGTGGAGAAGATCCCTTATACGGCTGGTTTGATAAGCCTTTTAATGGTAGTTTTTATGTTTATACCGAACAAAAAATAGTCTCAAAAACAGACTTTAATAATGGTGGCTTCCAAGCAGCTGCCTTTAATGTATTTTTTAATGATTTTGGAACTCAAAACACTGGCGATGTCATAATAGACAGACAATCTTTATTAGCAGAAAGAACCAATGCAGCACAACATCGGATTTTTTTAAATGACCCAGATATTAGGGTATATCCTTCTGGCAGTCTTGGTAAATACGAATTGATACCAACTTACTTGGCCTGTAAGGATGGCTCAGGCTGTGTAAGCGCTTCCGTTACAGAACCTGGACAAATAGATGTGCTAATTGATTTTGATCAGACCAGTGGACCATTTGTTTATGATAAAGGAACAGCAGATGTTATTATAGCATTCAAGGTAGATCCCTTACCTGGAGAAACAGCCCCTTACGAACGATGTATACCTTGGGATGGAAGAGATGCTTTTGGTAATAAAGTAAAAGAAGGAGACAATGTCGAACTACTGGTAAGATATACACAAGGAATCTATCATTTTCCTATTTATGATGCAGAATTTTTTCTTAATGGATTTATACCAACTACCATTCGCCCTTTTATCAATAATTCTCAAGTGCATTTGTATTATGATGATAGTAATATTACCGCATCCTCCAATACAATAGAACCCAAAGCGGATGTTTTCAATGGCTGTGATGCGCCTTGCCATAGATGGGATAACAAAGAATTCGGAAATGAAAATACGATTAATACCTGGTTTTTTGCAACGGAAGAAACAAATCTTAAGGTAGATATAGAGGCTTGTCCACTCGCCGTAGTGAATGATACTAGCCAAACTAGTATTAATCAAGCAATCAATATTTCTATACTAAATAACGATACACAAATAGATATAATTAATAAAGAGGTGTTGAGACTTGGAGCATTAATACCCCAAAATGGTACTGTTCTTTTTAGTAAAGAATCTGGAGAAGTTACCTATACACCAAATCATGCTTTTATTGGCCAAGATTCTTTTCAATACATTGCTTGCTTGGATGTGATTCCAACAGATGCATTATGCGATATTGCAACGGTATTCGTTGATATTCTACCCGCCGAAATAGAAAACTGTGCTAATGGCTTTGATGATGATGGCGATGGCTTGCCTGATTGCGATGATCCTGATTGTTTGCCTGCCACACCAGGAACAATCATGCGAAGTAATGAAAAAGAATAGAACATTCCTCGACAACAACTCTAAAAAGCTAAGTGTAACCGCACTTAGCTTTTTTTTGCTAAATCCTGAAAAAACTTTGGAAACTTTTAAACTATTCGTAGTTTCCAAAGTTTTATTGCTATACTTTTGCAGGACATATAACAATTCATGGAGGCTAAAGAAAAAATTTTAAAAAAATCAGAAGAGCTCTTTCTTCAATATGGGCTTAAAAGCGTCACAATGGATGATTTGGCAAGTCAATTAGGCATGTCAAAAAAAACGCTCTATCAATTTGTAGAAAACAAAGGAGATTTAATAGAGCAAATTATAGACTTACATATTAGCGATGAAAAAGCTTTTATGGAAAATTCTAGAGAGACAGCAAAGGATGCCGTAGAAGAAATGATTCTAGTCGCTCGACATAATATCCAAGAATTAAAAAAATTATCTCCAACCGTCATCTATGATTTGAAAAAATATTATCAACACTTGTGGTCCTTAATAGAGCAGCTTGAAAGTGAGCATACTTTTGAATTTATAAAATCCAATATAGAACGAGGAATGGATCAGGGCGTTTATAGATCAGATATAAATGTAGACATCATTACTAAAATTTATGTCTTGAGCACTATGGCTGTAGTAAACGAAAAAATGTTTTCTCAAAAAATATATAAGAAAGAAGAACTGTTCACAGAATTCATAAAATATCATTTACAAGGCATCACTACTGAAAAAGGATTCACGTTATATAAGAAATATCTAAAAAAGTAGATACAAGATAGATCTTGTATTTTCTAGTTTACCGACTGAAATATTATTAATGTCTTTATTTAAGAAATCACTACCACTATTGGTATTCCTCACACATATAGTGGCGGGGTATACACAAACTAAGCTGAGTCTTCAAGAAGCTATAGATTATGCTTATGAGCATAATCTATCCATTAAAGAAGCCCAGCTTAATATCGCAGATGCAGATGCCCAAATTCTAGAGCGTCGCTCTTCTGGTTTGCCACAGCTTAGTGGTCAGGTAGATTATAATCGCTATCTCCAAGTCCCCGTTTCCACCTTACCCACTGCTTTTGAAGAAGTTATTAAATTGGGTAATGGAGGTAGTCTGCCTGACGACTTCTCCCCACAAATTGCTTTTCTACAAAAGAATAATCTTTCTGCTGGCTTGAATCTTCGAACCATGATTTTTGATGGTAGTTTTTTTACGGCCTTAAAAGCCGCAAAAATCTATAAAAATTATGCACAAGAAGAATTAGATGCAGTGAAGGAACAGGTCCGAAATCAAGTAATGGATGCCTATTTGCCAGCACTCATTATCAAAGAAAATAAAGCTTTATTAGAAAAGAATGTTAAGAATGTACAGGAGCTATATTATGGAACAAAAGAGACCTATGAAGCTGGTTTTATCGAACAACTAGATGTTGATCGCTTAGAATTAACTTTAGCTAATCTTGATACGGAAAGAGACAACTTAATCCGACAAGAAGAAGTAGTCATGAATTATTTAAAATTAGCGATAGGCTTTCCATCAGATAAAGAATTAGTTGCTACAGATAATATTGAGCAACTAATGACGCCTGTTTCTGATAATCAATTGACGGCCAAAACAGCTTATCTAAATAGGCGTAGATATCGAGTGGCAGAAGCTGGTTTGCAGCTAGCTGAATTGAATACGGAGTATAATAAAAATTTATACTGGCCTTCTTTATCTTTTATCGCAGGATACAATCAAACCTTCCAAGGCGATAAATTGTTTAATGATCCTAATAGCTTTTGGGCGCCTACTTTTGTAGTTGGGCTATCACTAAGAGTCCCAATTTTAGATGGCTTAGGTAAAAATGCTAAACTTGAACGACAGGAAATTGCCTACGAAATTGCAAAAAACCAAAGGGACCAACTGGCACAATTAATTGATACCGAAGTCGTCAATGCTAGAACTCAATATACTGGCGCACTAGAGCGCCTAGAGAATCAGAAAAAAAATCTAGCCTTGGCAGAGAAAATTTATAATACCACTCAAATAAAGTACAAAGAAGGCGTTGGCACTAGTTTAGAACTCAGTCAATCAGAACGAGATCTTTTTGACACGCAGCGAAATTATACACAAACGCTGTACGACATTTTAGTAGCTAGAATGAATTTAATAAAAGCACTTGGTGATAACTAGTTTTTAAAGAGTAGAGAGCAGAGAATAGAGATGGACTTCGTTTAAACCTGCCTGCCAAGGTACGCAGGCAGGACAGAACGAAATCTCATCGTTATTTAAACGAAATCTGTCTCTGCAATCGCTTCTCTGCTCTCTGTTCTAAAAGTGTATAGCATTATAAATTAAAAAGAAAAATGAGATATATAATTCCGATCCTTATCCTTTTATTATTAGGGGCCTGTCAAGCAGATACCGCAACAGAAGCAGATGTTATTCCAACAGATCTAGTAGGCAAGCGTGCTTACCTAAAAGAAAAGAAAGCGGAATTCAGAGAACTAACAAGAACTATAGATAAGTTAGAATCAGAAATAAATGAATTATCTCCACCTTCTGAAAAAGCTAAGAAATTAGTTACTACTACTAATATAGATTTGAAGGACTTTAAACGTTTTGTCGAGGTACAAGGAGTAGTCGAATCGGATGATATTGTCAGTGTGACAAGTGAAGTGGGTGGCCGAATTATAGTATACCGTGTAAAAGAAGGACAGTACGTAAAAAAAGGACAACTCCTAGCAAAAGTAGATTTAGAACAGATCGATAAACAAGAGGCAGAATTGAGTAAAAGTTTAGAATTAGCCGTTGAATTATATGAGCGACAATCTAGATTATGGAAGCAAAATATTGGCTCAGAAATTCAATATTTGCAAGCTAAAAATAATAAGGAGCGAATTGAAAAAACAATGGAGACCATGCGTTTTCAAAAAAGAAAAGCAAATGTCTATGCGCCTATATCGGGTGTAGTAGATAAGGAATTTTTGAAGCTTGGCGATTTAGCTGCCCCTGGCATGCCGATTGTTCAAATCATTAATACGAAAAAAGTAAAAGTCGTGGCTAATGTCCCTGAGAGCTACCTAGGCAAAGTAAAAAGCGGAGAAAAAGTAACGATCAAGTTTCCTGCATTAGATCAAACGACTACCGCTCGTGTCAGCCAATTAGGTCGTACGATTAACCCGGCGAATCGTACATTTGAAGTCGAGGTAGAGTTACCTAATAAAAGTGGTGTTTTAAAACCAAATTTATTATCCCTTATGCTTATCAATGATTTTTCGACCACTAATAGTGTAGTCATCCCTATTGATTTAGTCCAACAGGAAGTGAGTGGGAAGCAATTCGTCTATACGGTAGTGGAAGATCCAGATGGTCCAGTGGCAAAAAAAACATATGTTGAAATTGGCGAAAGCTACGAAGGAGAGGTAGTCATTACAAATGGACTAACTGGTTCAGAAACCTTAATTACAAAAGGGGCTAGAAATTTATCAGATGGAGAATTTTTAGAGATCTCAGCTAAAACTCAACCGCAAATGACCGATTCAAATTCAAAACTCACAAACCGTTAAAAAGCTTGTTTACTAATATAGAACCTACTTGACTCTTAAGCAGTCAAGCAGGTTCTATAATAAGGTATCTCACTCTATCAACCACTCCACTTTATCTGCTATAGCTTTCCTTTTTCCAGGCAACTCTGGTAACTCATGATACCCCATATAAAAGAATCCTAGACAACGCTCCCCTTCCGACAAATTCAGAAATCCACCTATATCTTTAATAAATCCTGGCGAACTCCAATAGGCACCAATTCCG
>CALJIY010000062.1 GCA_937973945.1 uncultured Saprospiraceae bacterium
TTCGAAAGTTGGGATGGTGGTTAATTTCATACTAGTTGTTTAAGAAGATTCATTCCGTGATGTTTTCTTTTTCCTTGATGAAAAAGAAACAAAAAATCAAGCAGAAATAATCGCTAAGCTGCAAGCTATCACCCACACCCACTATTTCTGCAGGCAGCCGCCACCCAATTAGATGGCAACTTAGATTTTGACAAATCAAATTATCTAAAATTAATAAATTTACAGTATTTGCCCCAAGCCAAATCCTAATACGAACACAAGCGTGCTGATGGCCATTTGTTTAAGGAATGGGTCGAGGGCTGCCGCTGTGGTATGCACTTTTACGGCACGCGCATTAATAAATAAGAATGGGACAGCAAGGAGGAAAAGATACTGTATAGGGCCTTTTCCTGTTTGTAAACAATAAATAGTAGCTAATAAAATAGCCCCGCTTAATAAAAGCCAATGATACCATATCGCTTTTTCTCGACCTAAGCGAACAGGTATAGAATACTTCCCGGCTAATTTATCCGACTCAATATCTCGAATATTATTGACATTCAAGACACCAATCGTTAAAAATCCTAAGGATGTGGCTGGTAGGAAATGAATCCATTGCATGCCATGTGCATGTAAATAGTAGGTTCCTATAGTAGCCACCCAGCCAAAAAAGACGAGCACCATCAAATCTCCTAAGCCTTTATAGCCATAGGGGATGCTGCCGCTGGTATAGGTGATAGCGGCAACTATAGATAAGATACCTATCGTCAAAAAAATAAAAAAATCTTGGAGGGATTGAATAGCGTAAATGATTAGACTTAAACCAGAAATAAGAGAGCAAGCCGCCAATATATACATGGATTTTTTCATCGATGCAGCACTAATTACCCCAGATTGTACCGCCCTACTTGGTCCACTCCGCTCCACACTATCGGCTCCGTGGATGGAATCTCCGTAATCATTCGATAAATTTGATAATATTTGTAGGAAAATAGCGGTGAGGCCAGCTAATAAAAAGACCTTCCAATCAAAGGTCTGATCTGCTGCTGCTAAAAAACTACCCATACCAATACTCGCTACTGCAAGTGGTAAGGTTCTTAAACGAATTGCGGATAACCAGTGTTTTATTGCCATATTTAGTAAGTAGGAAGTATAAAGTATGAGGTATGAGGTGTCAACATTTAATACTTTATACCTCCTACTTCATACCTTATACTTAAATTGTTTCTTCATCAAAAGTAATAAACATGAATAAACTCCTTTGGTTCTTAGTAATTATTTTCTCATTTCTTTTGATGGCCTGTCAGGTAGATACGGAATCTGAAGGAAATTATGGAGCAAATGGTTTAGATTATGATACAGCAGCTTATAAATGGGGCTATATTGATAGAGATGGAGAGGAAGTTATAGAAGGTCGTTTTGATGATTGTCAAGATTTTAAAGAGGGTTTAGCAGCAGTCAGGATAAAAGACCAGTGGGGATATATAGATAAAGACGGAACCATCAAGATTGACTTGCAATATAAAGCCGCTTGGGCTTTTAAGAATGGCTATGCTCGAGTTTCTACTTGGGACAATAAAATAGGCATTATTGATCGAAATGGCGCTTGGGTCGTACCCACAGATCAACAGGAGATTAGTGATTTTTCAGAAGGCATCGGCATCTATAAGGACACTGCACACTACGGCTATATCAAACAAGATATGACCCTACTGACTCCAGCCATTTATCAATCAGCCTGGGTCTTTGAGCAAGGCTTAGCTAAAGTCAAACAGCATGGTAAATATGGTTTTATCAATGTAGATGGACAAGCTATTATTCCAGCAAAGTATGACCAATTAGGTTCTTTTAAAGAAGGCTTGGTTCGTACAAAATTAGATGGGCAATATGGATTTTTAAAGCAGGCGGGTACTTGGCAAATTCCTCCTTCTTTTAAAAATTGTTCTGATTTCCAAAATGGTTTGGCTGCCGCCACTACGGGTGATTTATATGGCTTGATTGACACGAAAGGCGAATGGATCATAGCTCCGCAATATGATCAAATATT
Source organism: uncultured Saprospiraceae bacterium (assembly GCA_937973945.1). Classification (GTDB taxonomy): domain Bacteria; phylum Bacteroidota; class Bacteroidia; order Chitinophagales; family Saprospiraceae; genus JAFMDF01. The sequence continues at coordinate 2,027 of CALJIY010000062.1, forward strand.
ACCCATCCAAGAAAAACGCTGGGCGGTATTTAAGGAAGAAAAATTTGCTTTGATGCATGAAAACGGGGAACTACTAACTCCTTTTAAATATAATCAATTAAATCACTTTTATGATGGGCTGGCGGTTTATAGTATTGGCTTTTATTATGGTTTTATAGATGAAGATGGAAAGGAACGAACTAGTGCCAAATACGGTCTAGCTTGGGATAGTAAGGAGGGAATGGCAAGGGCTATTTCCCAACGAGGTTTTAGTTTTTTAAATAAAGAAGGAGAAGAGGTTATTTCTACGATCTATGGGGATGTTCGGGATTTTTCGGAGGGCTTGGCTCGGGCGCAGTTGTATTATTAAATTAGAATAGAGAGCAGAGAGCAGAGAATAGAGACTATATGCGTTTGTAAACAATTAGTTTTAGTTGTCTTAATCGATATTTTTCTCTACTCTCGCTTCTCTACTCTCTGTTCTAAAACAAAACAGGTCATACAGACTACTATTTTCATTTTAGTTGTAGTGCTGTTAAAGGGAGAACTTAAAAATATGAAAGCATTAATTTTAGAAAATTTACAGATTGATTTTTTTCCGGGTGGAGCGATGGAGATTGCGGGAAGCGATCAATTAATTCCTTTATGGAATCAGCTAATAGCCGATCATGAAATCGTTATTGCTGCGTTGGAGTGGCATCCTGCCAATCATGTTAGTTTTGCGGCCAATCATCCTTGGCGTAGATTTGGACAGGTAATAGAGGTGGAAGGTTTATCGGTGGAGTTGTTTGCTATTCATTGTGTCCAAAAAACGTTTGGGGCGTTGATTAACTCAGGTATTCAGAAAGAGAAATTCCTAAAGCCTGTTTATAAAGGAACGAGTGTCTCCGTTGATAATTATAGCTGTTTTTGGGATGCGGGTAGGAAGGTGGATACTGGATTGTATGGGCGTTTGCAGGAATTGGGGGTTACTCAGCTTATGTTTGGGGGGCTTGATTTTGAGCGTAGTTTGTATCATTCTGTGGATGATGCTTTGGATTTGGGCTATGCTGTGGCGGTGTATAAAGATGCATGTCTTTCTAGTTCTAAAGCAGGGGATTATGAAGAACGACTTAAGGTTTTACAAAATTTAGGCGTGGAGATTATTTCTTCTAAGCTAGCATAATTCAATACGGAGGTACTCCGTAGCCACGCGGATTTTTTTGGGTCTTTGTAGGTCGTGAAAGATGTTGAAGATTGATCGGACCACTTGTAAGTGATCCGATCAATACTGTGACTTTTTTGTATGTAGTGAATGAGATTGACAGGTGTAAAGCAACTCGGTATCGCCCTATATTTCACAACAGATAAAGTTTACTACGTATCTCTGTGTTCTCAATCAATGTCTCAATAAACTCTTATATAGAAAAACAACCCCATGTTCCAAGCAGAAGTAAAAAGCAGAATAGAAGAAGATATTTCCATTTTAATTAAACTGGATAATTACTCCAATAATTTCATTTGCGAATGTGGCTATGCCAGTGATTTGACAATTAGAGAATGTCAAAATACGGAAGCCATATTTTTAAGCCATACCCATCTTGATCATTTTATAAATTTTGATTTTATATTACGACATCAAATTGACACTGGTAAAAGAATCGTTATTTGTGGGCCAGAAGGAATTACCAAACAAGTACAATCAAAGATTCAAGCTTATCAATGGAATTTGATTGAGTCTGATTCTGTCCTTTATGAAATCAGAGAAATAAAGGAGAACAATCAAATTGTCGTCTCCCAACTT
>CALJIY010000063.1 GCA_937973945.1 uncultured Saprospiraceae bacterium
GCTATTAGTAAATTGGCTTCCTTATATTTCTCTTGAATCGCTTCAGGAGAAAGTGCTCCAATAAATCGACAATAAGTTTGAAGGGAAGTGTTTTGTACAAGCTCTAAACAAGCATTCGCATAGTCTTTTTCCATTGTTAAATCTCCAGCAATGTCAAGAGAAAAATTTGTAGGATCAATTAACTCGTGCTGTAGTGTTTTTAGCAAGGGCAAAATACCTTTTCGCTCTATCACATTCGCTGCGATCAGGGCTTTAATAGGTTTGGGTTTTCTTATAGAAATACGTTTTGGGATAAATGATAATGCAGGTGGGATCACTACTATGGGCTTGCTCATTCTGTGTCTTCGCAAATAGTTGGCTGTATACGCACTAGTGACAATAAATCCATCATATTGAAGCAGTAGCGGTTTTTCTTTTTCTGTAAACCATTCTTTACTAGAGTGACCTTTAGGTGGGTATAAACTCTCTAAATGATGTACTAACAAATAAAATTCCTGACCTTTCTTTTTTAGCGTCAAGATATCCTTCATTTCTTCTAAAAAAAGCGTATCTACTATAAAAAGACCTTTTGCTATATTTTTAATTTGCTGATCTATTTCCTCAAAAGTCCATAGCCGAATCGTCCTTGCACTGTGTTGCTGCATTGCAGTGATCAACTCCTGATTATACAAATTACCTCCAGAAGTAAATTGAGTATAATCTGGAATAATAAAATGTATACTTTTTAGCTCAGACACTCTTTTTGTTTAGTAAGTTCTTAGACGAAATATAGTACCTAAACACATAGGCTTATCACGGCAAAGCCGTAATTTTTTTTGAACCACAAAAGAAATAAAAGGCACAAAAGAAATTCACAAAAGGCTTTTGTTCCCTTTTGTGCCTTTTGTGGTTCAATAAATAGGTTGTGGCTAAAAACTTTGTTTTTTCTACAAACTTCTACAAGTATGTATTACATAGGCCGCATAGTCTATGTGACCTATGTGCCTAGGTGTTTAAACAAGACTCTAACTGCGTTCTTTAATTTGTCTAACTACTTATTTTATTTATCCTACTTACAGTGGCTATACTTTCCCTTTATAGGCCGCCCAAGCCACATGAGATTCCCCTAGCGTAATTTTCAAATTACCCTTAAAATAAGCCTTTACTTCTTTAGCAATTTCTTGATGTATATAGAAAGCTAAATACTCTGTCGTAGTGAGGACGTTTTTAAACTGTGGCAGCTCATCTAAATTTTGATAACTCAATGGTTGTAATACTTTTTTCAAGACAGTCATAGCCTTGTCTATATCAATTACAATGTTATCTTTATCTAATTTTTTAGCTTGAAATTGGGCATCCACCACATACGTGGCGCCATGTAAATTCTGTGCAGGTCCAAATGTAGGACTCTTTAAAGAATGGGCAATCATAATGTGTTGCCTTATTTTTACGGTGTACATAGTTGCTATTATTAAAAATCAAGTAGGTACTTAGGAGCATGTAAATAATCACTTATAACAAAGGGGAAGAATTATTAATTACATGTTCCTAAGACAAAATAAAAAACATAATTAGCATTTTATTTTGTCCAAGTACTTAGTTTAAATAATGATCATACGCAAAGTAAACTATTCAATAGAATCAACCAAATAATACAAGTGGCATCAGCTGATTATATAACTCCTACCTTTTTTATCATTGGAGAACGCAAATGTGGGACCTCTTCGCTTTATAGATATTTGGTGCAACACCCAAATGTACTACCTTGTTCTCTAAAAGAACCAAATTTTTTCGGGAAGGGGGAGCAATATGCTTCTGAGCATATAGATCAGTATTGGGCGCTCTATCCAGAAAAAAAATCGAGTAAGCATTCCTCTTTTATGTGGCCAGAATTGAATCCAGACGGAATTTTATATGAAGAAGAAGTAATCATTCCAAGAATAGCCAATCAGGATTATATCACCGGAGAAGCTAGTGTAAATACCTTCTATGAGGTAGCCCCTGCTTTAGTTAAAAAATATTTACCTGATATTAAATTAATTCTGCTCCTCAGAAATCCTATTGATCGAGCATTTTCCCATCATCGAATGTATCAGCGATTCCAAGAAGAAGGAAGAAATTTAGGATTCCAAGTAAATAGTTTTGAAGAAGATATATTAGCAGAGATACGTCTTATTAAAAAAGGAGGTACAGGACATTATCTAAGTCCAGGCATCTATTTACCTACTTTAAAAAGATGGCATAGCGTTTTTGATAAAACGACGCTTAAAATATTTTTTACAGAAGATTTAAAAATCCCTTCTAAAGCGCATAATATTTTAGCGGAAATACAACTTTTTTTAAACTTACCTTATTATAACTATGGAAAATATGTAGCGCAACAATTTAATAAAGCCCCACTTGCTTCTTTTTCTACACAATTGCGTTCGAAAATATCCAACTTCTATCAGCCTTATAATGAGGCGTTTTTTTCTTACATTGGACAAAATAGGAACTGGAAATAATTACAAGCTATGACGAAAACCATCCGACAAAAATTAGGTATACTGCGATCTATCGCCATGTATTACTGGAAACCTTTCAATAAAAAACGACTCACTAAGTTTTATGCTGACTTTGTTAAAGCAGGAGATTTATGTTTTGATATAGGTGCGCATTTAGGAAATCGAACGAATGCTTGGACTGCATTAGGCGCTAAAGTTGTAGCTGTAGAACCACAGCCACAATGCATGCATTATTTAAAACAAAAATTTGAGCAGGATCCCAGTGTCGTTTTATTACAGAAAGCAGTTGGCAATCAAGCAGGGGAAGCTTCTTTTCATATCAGTGAATTAACGCCTACAATTAGTACCATGGCTACAAAAGACTGGCGAGATGCTATGGCGGATAATACTTCCTTTAAGGTAACTTGGGACGAAACCATACAAGTAGAAGTGCTAACGTTAGACCAATTAATCTCAACTTACGGAGTGCCCGATTTCTGTAAAATAGATGTGGAAGATTTTGAAATGCAAGTGCTCCAAGGCTTGAGTACAGCGATTCCATCCTTGTCGATTGAATACTACACGCCTACCCTATTTAGGGTCTTTGAGTGTATGGATTTATTGGATGCTCTAGGGAACTACGAATACAATTGGTCCTATGGAGAATCTCAAGTATTGAATTCTGAGGAATGGTTGTCCTCTCCAGCAATGCGTGCTATATTTGATACTTATACTGCGGAAGATCGATCAGGGGATGTGTATGCTCGGTTAAAGTAATTAGACTTGGTAAGTTTCTTTTAGACTTGGTAAGTTTTTAAAACTTCCCAAGTCTCGTTCACCTACAACAACAGAATACTCAATAATTAATCACCCAAGCAAGCCCATCCGCTTGTTTATTTTCTCTAAGGTTTTGAAAAAAGCTAGGACAACGCTCAAGGGATAAGTCATGAGTTAAATGCTCCTCAAAAACGGGATTGTCTAATAATTTCATGACCAATGCTTTTCTTCTAGTATAATCCCATCTATGGCTTTTACTCGTTGGAATTTGACCTACTTGGGAACTAATAATTCGCTTTCTTTGGTAATGAAATTCGCCACCTAAGGAGATGGTGCTCGACTTGGTACCATACCAACTTAATTCCACAATCGTTCCTTCCTTTCCTACACTATCTATACACAACTGCAAACCATCAGAACTACCAGATATATGAAAACTACAATCAAAAGAAGACGTCCCTTCAAATATTTTAAAGCCCATTTCTATAGCTAGTTTTTTACGATAAGCATCCTGCTCTAAAACAAAAACCTCTACGGCTGGCATAAAAGATAATAATCGAGCGACTAAGGAACCAATCATTCCAAAACCTACTACCAATACCCTATCTCCCATACTCACTTGACTATCCCATACAGCATTGACGGCAGTCTCTACATTACTTATCAATACGGCTCTTCTAGGAGGTACCGTCTCTGGTAAGAATGTAACAGCCTCTAAATCAGCAACCAAATAGTCTTGATGGGGATGCATTAAATGAACCAACTTACCTTTCCAATTCCCTTCACTCAAGATCTCGCCTACCACAGAATAACCGTATTTCAATGGAAAGGTAAAATGTCCTTTCATATAAGGAACCCTCATTTTTTGGTGCAAGCTAAGAGGTACTTTTCCTTGCGCCACCAAACGCTCCGTACCAGTACTAATTAAGGAATATTTGCTTTGAATTAAGACTTGGTTAGGAGTAGTCGGTCTTAGGTTAGTTTCTACTATAGCGGTTTGTTTTTTTGAGATATGCCATAGCGCTTTGCTCTTCATACTTTGATTAGTTATTTTGTACAAAACCCCGTAAACATGATACTATCACCAACAGGTAAGAAATGATATTCGTCAAATAGTTTCCCTTGCTTTACCTGATTAATAACAGGCAATTGGATACCATTCGTGCCCGATCCAAATAGGATAGGTGCTATATGCAATTGTAAAATATCGACTGCGTTTCTTTCAAAAAAATGAGAAGTCGTACTAGCTCCTCCTTCTATATACACACTATGAATATCTAATTGATACAACTTTTTTAAAATCTCATTTGGACAGATCAATCCATTTTCTGAAGGTAAATAATGATAATTAATATTTGGCAATTCTTCCAAATTCCTACTGCAAAAAACATGAATAGCGGCTGTGCTACTTTCTAATAAACTATCAAATACAGGTGGGGGATTTCCAATAATAATTCGCAGGGGATCCGTGCCAGTAACATGTCGGACCGTCAGCTTAGGCGCATCTATTTCCAAAGTCTTACTACCTACGGCAACGCCATTGCATAAGGCTCTCATTCTATGTGCATGCTGTAAATTTTCCTTGTTACCAATCCATTTAGAATCTCCGTTTTCAGTAGCAATTTTTCCATCGAGTGTTTGGGCAAAATGAGCCACGACAATAGCTCGTTCTTTTTCTTTTGCTACTATAGAAAGGAAGCAATAAGGTAGGTATTGTTGCAAAAATAATTTTGTGCCTGTTGCTAATTGCTCTTCATTAAAAAAAATCAATTGTCGATTATCAACTATCCGAATCGCCAATTGTTTTTCTGGTATAACCATCTCTTCATTCAAAACAAGGAGCAATTGATTCGTCTTATCAGATAGGTTTTCATTGATAGCTATTGCTCCATTATCCAAATTTAAATAACAGAAAGCTATCGAATCATTATACGCGCTAATACTTGACTTCAAATTCAAAAGGCCTTCCCACAAATAATTCATTAGAATGTTCTAGTTTTCATAATCTTTGTAGCTCTATATTTATAGAAAAAAGAAATACTAAAAGATAAAAGTGTAAAAAAAGAAGCTATTAAAACTAGCCACACAGACCAACTATAGGGTAAAACAATTGCCAATAACAAACTAATAAACAAGATAGCTGCCACATATTTCCCTATTGGATTTGGTGGCGTTTTTAACGCTTGCCAAGCTAATACATACAATAAGAGCTCATACCAATAATGCAATAAACCAATCAATAAAACAGCTATAGGAAATTGAAATCGAAGATACAATAAGGTGGCAATACTAGCTACTAAGAAAGAATCCACTTCTTTGTCAAATAATCCGCCCCAAGAACTAACTTGATTAAATCGACGGGCTAAATATCCATCAAAACCATCTAAGGCAACTGCAAAACCCAACAATAAAAATAGCATCCTATTAGACAGGTCCGCTTCCAGACATAAGGTAGCTACTAATAAGACCAATCGTAAAAAGGTAGTCCAATTTGCATATCCTGCAATTGGTTGATATTGCCTCCACGCTGCTCTTCCTAGGTAAATGAACCATAAGAAAGAAGCAAATGATACGAACACTAGATATTGAATGGAATTCAAACTAATCGCAATGATATTAGCAATTATCAATAAAACTGCATGAATTAAAATCCATTGTTTTACATTTACAGTTCCCATTGGTATAGTCTATCATCAAGAAATTAAATGACAAAATACACCATCTTTTGGAAAAGCTTATTTTTTTGGCTACTATTTATTTTTTTAAGTAGCCTGCTGAATGTTCCTAATTGGATTGGTCAATTAGCACAAAGTGATTATTTAACGACGCTAACGACAACTAATCTATGGACTAGTCTATGGTATGCACCTAAACCTATTACGCTTTTTCATTTAAATGGGGAAGTCCT
>CALJIY010000064.1 GCA_937973945.1 uncultured Saprospiraceae bacterium
TTTCGAATTTGCTGTTCCCCCATAGCAATGGCGTTGACTCTACGAGGGACAATACGACCTTGTTGTACTAAATAATTTTTGGCGATACTAATTCTAGTTTGAGATAATTGTTGGTTATAATAATCTTCCCCTCTTGCGTCCGTATGATCTATTAATTCGATTTCAATGCTTTTATATTTTCTCATCATTCGGGCTAAAGCATCTAGCTCAGCGGTATTATTAGCATCCACCATTCCGTTTTCTAAATCATAGTAAATAGGATTCAATTCAATGATAGAACCGACTACCAACTGATCCTCTAAATGAGTCGTCGGAATACTGGCTACAGGCGGGGAATAGTTGTTAATATTTAAGCGCAATTCTTGTTTCGTTCTTGTTTCGTTCTTGATCGTTATTAGACGGTCTTTCATTTGGTAGCCATTTTTCTCTACCATTATAATGTACTGACAATCAAAAGGTAAACAAGCTTCAAAGGTCCCGTCTTGATTCGTCTCTAAAGTTAAAGGGATTCCCCCTTTACTAGACCGAATGGTTACGGTACCCTGTGTAATAGCACTTCCATTTTGAGAGAATGCTTGTCCTTTTAAGGTACTACAATTGACTACTGGTGGGCTCTTCTTTTCTTCTGATTTTATTAGTAAATCTTCTATAGGAACCATTGGTTTTTCTGTTACCTTTTCGGTAATTACTTGCGGCACAGTCTCTTCAGGTAGTTCTGTTGATGCAGCAAGCATAGTTTCTTCTACTATAAGTTCTGCTGGGCGCATTGTATTAGCATCTTCTACCACTGGATTGCTGACCATTACTTTAGACGTAGGAATAATAACTGTTTGTTCCGCCACGATTTCCTCTTTAGCAAACAAGCTTCTTGTACTTTCAAATAAATAAATATCATCGTTTCCAAATCCCGATGCCCTATCCGATGCAAAGAAACCTTTAGTGCCCTCTTTATTCAGAATAAATCCAATATCTGCTTGGGGCGAATTAAAAGAGTTATTTAAATGCATAAGCGGGCCAGGTAAGCCACCTGCAATATTGACGACAAAAATATCGTAGTCCCCTTGACCGCCATGACCTTTAGAAGAAAAAAACAAGTGTTCACTATTGTGAATAAAAGGGAAAGCATCATTTTCTGGAGTGTTAATCTGATCGCCTAAATTTCTTGGAATCCCCCATTGTGTTCCTTTTTTTTCTACCACATAAATATCCGTACCACCATATCCACCCGGCATATCCGATGCAAAGTATAAGTATTTTCCATCCGCAGAAATAGATGGATGTCTATTAGAATAGGCTTCACTATTAAAAGGTAGATCCACAATATGCTGCCAGTCGTCTTTTCCATTTTTCCTAGCCTCATAAATTTTCATCGCATACTGGCTTCTATCGTTTTTCAACTCACTATTACTAGTGTAGTAAATTAGGTCTCCTGATTCGTTGAAGCTTGCCTGTCCTTCATGTCTTTGGGTATTGACTGTAGCAGAAAATGGTTTCGACCGATTAGGCATTCCATCTTCATCCAAGACCGCATAGTACAATTCAAAGAATGGCGTATCGGAAGATTTGGTTTTAGCTTGTTCTGCTTGGGTAGACACATAGACAATTCCTTCTTTATAATAACTAGGGGAAAACTCATACCCTGCTGTATTTATCCGAAAGGCATTATATACGTCTATTACAGGGGTTGAAAATTCTGTCAATGGAGGATAGGAAGCAGGCTTGTCTTGAGCAGTGATTACTTGCACGAAGAAAAATACTATTCCTAATATTATATAGTGTCTCCTGATCATTTAGTGCTTTAAAATAGAATTGAGTTTGTAGGAAGAATAAAAATACTCTTTTTGATCTATGTTTGCAATAGTTATGTTATTACGGAGGCTATTGTTTCCTAAAAAGAATGTGATTGTTGGGATTAACTACTTTTAAGTAAAAGCATGTCAGGCAATTTGGACAATTAATCTGTAGAAAATTCTTTTTCAATCAAGAGATTTACCCAGTTGTCTTCGCTAACGCCCATCATTGTAAACTTATACTTCTTATTCGGTGCTAGTGTGGGTAATGAGGTAGGATCTGTAATATTCAAAACTACATTTTCTAAATCATAAAAAGTAAATTGTTTTTCAATAGTATAGGTTCCAGAAATAAAATTATTATCCTCATCGGAAATGACTTGAAAATAAATAACGCTTTCTTTTATTAAGCCATCTTTCCAAGTAAAGGTGGGAGCTGTTCCATTACTAAGTACCTGTCCTAGCTCAGGATTTACCTCTGTTGGTTTGGTCGTCGTTTTTTGCCTAATGGGGGTGCAGGTATGAAGCTTGCCTGGGGTTTTATAAGTGACCACTCCCATTCGTTCTCCTGTAAAAGATACATTATTAAATTTCCATAAGTAGCCATTAAAGATAGGCTCGCTACTTAAATCTTTGGCTATATATTTTGAAAAATCTAGCGAGTCTGCAATGTTTTCTGCCTCGAAATATCGAAAATCTGTAGCACCTATTATAGGATAAAAAAACACATCCGTTGGTTCCGTTGCCCCACCAATTAATCCGCCTTCTTTCCCCCCAGCACAAGCAATGAGATCTGCTACTTCCAAAGAACTATTCAATTCGATATAATCGGCAAGGATATTTTCTTGTAATTCTTCATTTTTTTGACAAGAAAAAAATGTTAGTGTGAGTACTAAAATAAATAGCTGCTTCATAAAATATCTGTTTAAATAATAAGTTATAGGGATTCCTGAAAAATTGCGTCATTATGTACAACAGAAGAAGTACTTATGTCTTACTAAAGTCTTTTTGCTGGAAAACTTTTCATACTAGGTAAAAATTGCTGCCGTACACTTCTACATCCTTTAACAAATACAGTAAAAATGTGCCGTAAGTATCGATGAAATAAAAAAGCCCATACTCTAAAGAGCAAGGGCTTAATAAGATCTATCAAAACATTTTTTATAAAACGTTAATTCTATTTATTAATCATTAATTGCTTAGACATCGGTAAACCTTCTTATCCTATTAGTCGACCTTGCATCTCAATATTTTTTTTTCAAACTTACTTCCATTTCTTATTATAAACGACTGTATAAAGTCCTCTGTCATAATCTTTAATAGAAATAGAAAATAAGCATTTATATACTTCTATTATTTTTAAAAAAATCGAGGGTTCATAAATTCTTCTTGCTCTTTCTTACCCCCCGATTCAATACCTTTAAAACAGTATCGAACCATTGCCTCTAAACTTCCACTGTTATAACTTTTTAAAGCAGAAACCGTCACATCATAAGAAATACCAAAAATTAAATTATTCCTCAGTTGAGCACTAAACAATAAATCTACGGATTCTATTGGTGCACCATCTGTCGAACCTCCTACTCTAAATGTAGCACCTATTACATATTTTCCTGATAAGATAGCGCTTAAATTAACATCTACATCCAAAGGCACATTTTGAGCATACTTCACTAATAGCTGCGGATGAAACTGTACATCCTCACTTAGATCCATCAAGTAGCCCCCCATCAAATATAAATGTCGAACTTCTCTAGAAATAATAGCAGATTCTTGTGAAAAGTCAATATTGTTTTCTATTAATCTAGGTGCTGATAATCCCACATAGGTTCTATCATCATTGTAGTATAAACCAAAACCAAAATTTGGTAATAATTTAGTCTGCATGCCCATTGGAATACTAGCATCTGTGCTAGCCGCTTGAATGGCAATGATTCTTTCATCTGCAAAATTCGCCTTCAGATAACGAGCGGTACCTTGTATGCCAATCCCCAACATGCCTTTCCCCACTTCTACATGATACGCATAAGCAGCATCAAAATCGTAACGATCCGATACGCCAATATTATGTCGTACCAGGTTGACGCCCAAGCCTACTCGCCTTTCGTAAAAGGAAGCATCCATACTAATCAACTGCGTATTCGGCGCACCTTCTAATCC
>CALJIY010000065.1 GCA_937973945.1 uncultured Saprospiraceae bacterium
AGTGGCATTCTCCTAACTATTTTTTCAAGACTACAATCCATTGATTTCTCAACGTTTACGCTTAGAATAGGGTCCATATTTGAAATTATGGCTTTTTCCTTGGGATTGGCTTATCGAAGATTATTGGAGGAACGAGAACGGCAGCAAGCTCATTTCCAATTAGTAAAAGCTAAATTAATTCAAGAACAAGAACAAAAAGAAGCGGAGCGTTTAAAGGAGATAGATAGCTTAAAAAGTAAGCTATACACAAATATTACCCATGAATTTAGAACCCCATTAACGGTCATTATGGGTATGGCGGGGGAGATAAAAAAGCAGCCTAACGTAAAAGAACTCATCCAGCGTAATAGTACTAACTTATTACAATTAATCAATCAACTATTGGATCTTGCTAGAGCGGAAGAAGGAAAATTATCTTTAAAATTAGTCAATAGTGATATCATCAAGTATATTCAATATTTAACAGAGTCCTTCCTTTCTGCTGCGGAATCCAAAAATATACGATTAGTCTTTTATGCGGAGGAAAAGGAGTTCTGGATGGATTTTGATGAGAATAAGATCAAACATATTATTCAAAATTTGTTATCTAATGCGCTAAAATTCACTCCAAAAAATGGGAAGATTATTCTACATTTAAAAGTAATTAAAGAGGAAGACCAAACAAATCTTCAGCTATTAATAAAAGACAATGGTATTGGTATTAAAGAAACGGATTTGCCTTATATTTTTGATCGATTTTATCAAGCAGATGCTAGTTCCACAAGGCAAATAGAAGGAACAGGTATTGGCTTGGCGCTAACGAAGGAGTTAGTCTCTTTAATGGGAGGCACAATTGATGTGCATAGTAGGATTAATCAAGGGAGTGAATTTAAAATTGTTTTACCTGTTAGCCAACATACAAATCAACAGCAAATAGAAGTATCTTCTTTTATCAAGGAGCAGCATATTGCAGCGCCTATTTTAATTAATGAAACACCTATTTCGAATACCCCTTCAGATGAAAAACCTATTTTACTATTGATCGAAGACAATCCAGATGTGGTCCTGTACATCCAGCAATGTTTACAAGACACCTATCATTTACAATTTGCTATAGATGGAGAAGAAGGAATTGAAAAAGCAATCGCCCTTATCCCTGATATCATTATTAGTGATGTAATGATGCCCAAGAAAAATGGTTTTGAGGTGACTAAAATCCTCAAAACAGATAAACGAACGAGTCATATCCCCATTATCATCCTAACCGCTAAATCCAGCCAACCAGGTCGTATAAAAGGTTTAGAACACGGTGCTGATGCCTATCTATTAAAACCTTTTGATAAAAAGGAATTATTAATTCGATTAGAGAAACTAATTGAGTTAAGACGTCGATTACAATCCTACTATGGAAAAACAGACTTCACTGCGCCGAAAGCAAAAAAAGCGACCGAACTTCCGAAAAACAAAATGGCTCAATCGGAAATAAATTTTCTTAAAAAACTACAACAATTTATTGATGATAATTTGGAAGAGGCTACCTTCTCCATGTCACATTTAGCCCAAACGCTACAAATGAGTCAAGTTCAAGTATATCGAAAAGTCAAATCCTTAACCAATCAAACGCCTACTCAATATATTAGAGCTCGTCGCTTAGCCAAAGCGGTAAATTTGCTTCAATCCACTGAATTAAATATTTCGGAAATTGCCTATCAAACAGGTTTTTCGGACCCAAATTATTTTTCTAGAATTTTCCATAAAGAGTTTGGCCAAACACCTAGTTCTTATCGGTAAATTAGAGGTCAGATCGCTGCGCTGTCAGATCGCCCTTACCTAGCGCGGTACGACGGCTATTTCTACACGCTCTATTCGACAAGTTTATCCACACCACAAAAGTAGTTGACACTTTTTACCACGAATAGTATCAACTATGTTGGTAAACATGTCCTCTCATTATGACGATTTTCCGCAAAAAATCCGCATTTGTCAAAATAGTGAAGACAATTGTAAGAATTGTGCTAGTCAATTATGCCCTAATACTCGAACTTCGTATCAGAAATTCTTCTGGCTCCAAAAAACCAAAACCATTATTTTCGAGCTAAGTAGTAATTATTTAAATCTGTCTAGCTAAAGTATACGGGCAGAAAAGAAAGATCTCTAGGAAATTAAAGCATCAAATGTGTTTTTTATTATAAGCACGAATCTTACAATAAGCGGAACATTTGAGTACTCATCTGACTAGCAAGACTTTCTATTAAAATAAACCTTTTTTAGTTCAAACCCCAAATCCATGTCGAATTAGCGTGGTAAGGAGATCCCTTCTATAACATAATAGGTCTCCTTCCTGCTAATTTTCGGCATTTTAGATGTCACAATAAACTTTTATTTAGTAACGAGTGAAAAATAAGTTCCCCATTTTGGGTAGTCAAATATAAAGCTAGACAAGGCGGAAAACGTAGGCGATGCCTAGCATCGACGAGGCTTTCCAACGCAGTATAGCTTTATAGTTGGCAGCCATAAATGCGGAAGTTATTATTTAGTCGTTACTTAGATCATTAAAGAACAAACTATGAGAAAACTCCTAATCCTTGCAGGGCTATGCCTTGCTGTCTCTGCCAT
>CALJIY010000066.1 GCA_937973945.1 uncultured Saprospiraceae bacterium
CCCACCATGATGGCGCTTACCTCCCCCCGCCATTTATGCACCAATCGCTTAGTGTAAGGATTCGTAATCCAAATTTGTCGATCAACAGCCCCGATCATATTATTGGAAGATTTTGCATATTTAAGGATAATGTAAGGTCTTTTCTTTAAAAAAGTGGTTAGGAAAAAACTGGTAACTTGTTTTCCTTGTTCCTCTAATACATGCGTTTTGACCGACACTTGATGCGCCCTTAATTTTTTAATGCTCTTTCCCATTACCTGTGGATTGGGATCAGTCACACTAATGACTACGTTCTTAAACTTATTTCTCAACAACGCATCTACACAGGGTGGCGTTTTTCCATGATGGTGGCAAGGTTCTAAAGAAACATATATAGTAGAATCCTTCAAGATTTTTTTGTCCTTCACAGAAGCAATTGCATTTACTTCAGCGTGTGGGCCACCAAAATAAGCATGATATCCCTCTCCTATTATCCTATCCTTATGAACGATCACTGCTCCAACCAGAGGATTAGGGCTAACATTCCCACTTCCAAGACGTGCTATATCAAAACATCGTTGTATATAATTCTTATCAAGTACCATAACTTATCTTAGTTTAAACATACTCTTATTAAACATTCTCTTAAACGGAAATTAGCAACTTCTCCTTAAAAATCTTCTAGTAAAAGTCATTTGGGAAACAAATGAATGAACTTTCCAAGTATGATAAACATTTATGTAATTATTTTGTTTTACTTTTACTAGTGAAGAAATTTAGTGTCAAAAGCATTGAAATTGAGATTTATTTTAATTTAAAAGGATTATTATTTTTTTAAATCTTAAAAAACATTATACTTGTATCTCGTTAGTAAAGCTATAACTTTGTAGTAGGAATGTCTTGATTTCAGAAAAACGTCTACTACACTTCCAAAATCTAGCACTTCAATTTTAAAGAGAGTAAATTAAAAAATCATTATTGCTAATTTCGTTACAATTAGCCAAAAAGCTTAGAATTGCAGTTCGACAGCTATCCCCCTCTTGTATGCTAAAATGAAATCCAGATAAACTATTTTTTAAACAGACCACTCCATTCATTGGTATTGGTATTTACAATCTTCAAACAGAGAAAGTGTTATACAAAATCAAATTAAAAAATGCAGAAGAAAATGTGTTACTAGACGATCATGTCTATGAAGCATTAACAGCAGATCCGTACTTAGCCAAGGTGGATTTTGTTAATAATCTGCGCAAACATTCAAGTGGCTGTGCCGTCTTCCAAAAAACTTGGAAAAAAGCAGAAGGCGGTTACAAAACAGAAACATTGTACTTACATCGTTTAATTGCTGAACGATTTTTAAAGGACAATGAATCTACAACCAAAAATCTAGTAGGTGCCTTAAATGGTAACAAACTAGATTGTCGTTTAGAAAACTTAGTTTGGCGTAGTCGATCTGTAGCAAGTAGACAACGAAAAACAAGTAGTAAAGTTGGGTACACTGGCGTTTATAAAGAAAATAATCGCTATCGTGCCGTCATTTCGGTTAACCGAAAATCAGTTCATATAGGAATGTATGACACCCCCGAAGAAGCCGCAAGAGCTTACAATAAAAAATCTAAAGAACTATATGGTGATGATGGTAAGATAAATATTATCCGACCCAGGTAGTCTAGATTTTAAATTCCTAAGAGAAAGAAGGGCATAACAATCGTATTGCCCTTCTCTTCTATTTAAATGGACTATGATCAGGTTTTTTTTACTTTTAACTATTTTGTTGGTGGGGGCTTGTAAACCTTCTCCTCCAACTACTAAGGATTCCACTCCTGTTACGCCTACCCCCTCTTCAAAATCTGTAAGAACCTTAAATGCTCCGCTCCTTAAACCTGCCTGCAAAATTCCAGGAGAAATACTAAATCATAATCAGTTATGGTTACGAGATCAATCATTGATCGCCTGTATTAGTGCTGATTCTACTACCAAAGACCAAAATCTAGGAGATAGTCACCGAATATTATCTTTGTACAATACGGCCAACTGTGAGCAAGCTTTGCGATTAACACTCCCTATCAATCGCAGTCCTGATTTCCCGTACTATCTTGCAGATCTCAACTATAACAAGGGCAGTAATATAATAGCTGTCAAAGGCGTAGATCATTTCTACTGTTTAAATTTGGACAATAAAAAGCTATTACCCCCACTTCGTCCTCGATTTAAAACATCAAGACAAGCAGTAGATGCGCAATCTAATCAGATTCTACGATTAGAAGTATGGGAAAATTTTATTATCGGATATGCGCAAGATCAAGGAGTTTTTGTCTTCCAACTAAATGCCGCCAACAGGCCTTCTGCGGTATTACCTCATGCCGAGTATAAAGTCCATGAAACCTTATACCATAGTCTATTTCTAATCGCCTCCGACAATAAAATGCAAGCCATCATTCCGACTTACAACTGGGAGGAAGATCGCTTTGAAATCAACCCAATATTTAAAGAGCCTGTTTTGTTAAAAGAAGTAGAGTCAAAAAAACAAAATAATGCCTATTTAATATTAAGAAAATCAACTGCTAATCAAGCTATTGCAATAGATTTAAAAAATCGAAAAAAGGTAGACTTACCAAAAGACATTCAACAAAGACCAAGCAAAGA
>CALJIY010000067.1 GCA_937973945.1 uncultured Saprospiraceae bacterium
TAGGCTCTAGCATTAATAAATATTCTTTTATATCGGAGCTTTCTTTTAATAATTGATCGACGGCAATAGATTCCGTTAATTCAGAAAATCCAGTTTTAGAAATTTCTAATTTATGTCCTTCCTGTAGCATGGATCTTCTAAATGCAAACTCTCCTTGATCATCCGTTAGCGTGGTCATTCTTTGTCCATTATTAGGATTCACTAAACTTACTTTAGCTTTCATGAGGCGGCTACCCGTCGTTGCATCTGTAATAACGCCCGCTATAATTTTGCTAGCCTCTCTTGCTGTTTCAATGGCTGTTATTTTATCTGGGGAGGCCATTGGCTTGCCCAAAGAAAAGCGATAAATGTCATCTTTTCCATTTCCTTTTGGTCTAGAAGAAGAAAAATAACCCGTGTTACTATTTTGATCTAAGATAAATCCAAAATCATCGTATAAAGAATTAATTGGAGATTTAGCATTTACAGGCGTCCGCCAGCTTCCGTCGGTCTTTACACTAGACAATACATCTAAACCACCATAGCCCCCATGTCCGTTGGAAGCAAAATAGAGCGTCCCATCTTGGTGAATAAAAGGAAACACTTCGTTCTTTTCCGTATTGACCGTTGGTCCTAAATTAACAGGCGCACTCCATCGACCATTTAAAAATCTTGATTGGTATAAATCCATTCCCCCATAGCCTCCTTCTTTATTAGAAGAAAAATACAAGACTAGACCATCCGCAGATAAAGTAGGATGACACTGGTCATAATCATCGGAATTAAAATCCAACTCTTTGATGCCTGCCCAATCTGCTCCATTTCTAGTAGCTGTATAAATTTTTAATAAAGTATCTCCTTTCCTGTTGGTCTTCTTTTGACCATTTTGATAGTTGTTTCTAGTAAAGAATATTTGATTGCCATTCTTACTAAAAGCGACTGGCCCTTCGTGATATCTGGTGGTGATATTAACAGAAAATTCCTGCGGGTTTTCCAATAAACCATCAGGTGTTTTTGTCGCATAATACAGGGACATAAAATTATCTCCCAACCATTCATCGGTATTGTCTGTAATCTTTCGAGCACTTTTAGGCCGCTTCCGATTAGACACAAATACCACTCCGTCGTTATAGAATGCCGGACTAAAATCTAATTTATTAGAGTTGATTAGTTCTACATTTTCAACGATTACTTTATTCGCTGTATAGTTGACATTGGTCGCCGTTCCTTCTTGTGCTTGCACCAGTTGAGGAAGTGCACTGCATAGGAGGCATAAAAAATAATGATAAAGATGCATCTTGTGTTTCATGGATTTTTCTTTTCTTTTGCCAAGACTTACTAAGTTTTGAAAACTTGGGAAGTCTCCATTTCAATTACAGATTCATCCGATCACTTTTGAGTGGTCGGATGAAACGTTTTTATTTAAAAGAAACGAGGATTACTAATACGTCCAGTCTTACGAAGATCGTAGGTCACAAAGAATTCATAGGTACCTGAATTCTGGCTACGAAGTTCTGATAAGGTAAAATCATAAGCCATTCCAACTCGTAAGGTATTCGTCAATTGATATTGAATATAGGCATCAATAGATTCTCCAATACCTTCTACTTTGGAGCCACCAAAACGGTAAGACAAGCCCACCCAAAAATCATTTTTCAAAATGGCCGTTAGGTTTAAATCCGCATCTATTGGCGCATTTTTTACATACTTCACCATTAAGGCTGGCTTTATTTTTATATCGTCTGCTACATCAATTAATACCCCAGCCATACCAAAAATATGTCGATTCGCTAAGGACGTAATATCGGTGGAAGCAAAGTCTTCCAACAAGTCTAATTTGTTTTCCAAAATATGTGGCATAGATACCCCTACATAAAACGTAGGCGCTTCATAATATAAGCCTAAGCCTGCATTGGGTAATATCTTTGAACTTTCTGCCATCATGACCGCATTGTCTTGTTGATGCGTTAATCGAGCATCATTCCATACGACTCGGTATTGTCGAAGTACGCCTTGTAGACCTACCGATAAGGTACCTTCGTCTAATGGAATTTTATACGCATACGCCATCTGTGCCGTCCAATCTCTGGTCGGGCCAATCTGATCGTGGATAAAAGTTAAGCCCATCCCTACTCGTTGCTTGGCAAGGGTGGTATTAAAATTAATCGCACTGGTTACGGGGGCTCCTTCTAGGCCCACCCATTGTTGCCGATGTATCGCCGATAAGCGTGGGGCGATCGTGCTCCCTGCATAGCCTGGATTAAAAGTCAATTTATTAAACATAAATTGGGTGAACTGTGCGTCTTGCTGTGCACTGATGTTCGTTAGGCTGCATAGGCCTATTACTAGGGCTAGGAGACTTTTTTGGATGAATGTTGATTTTGTATTCATAGAGTATTCTTTCACCATGACTTCGTCATGGATTACAGGATGTCGTCCCGTTGGGACTGTTTTTGTATGTCTTTCCATGACTGTGTCATGGGTTACAGGGTGTCGTCTCCCATGAATGCGTCATGGGTTACAAGGTGTGGCTAATGCTCTTTGTGCTTCTAAGCACAAGCCTGCTCAGCCGTTGGGACTGTTTTTGTATGTCTTTCCATGACTGTGTCATGGGTTGCTAGATGTCCCCGCTTCTTGGGACTGTTTTAGTCTTATTGACAGCCGCAAAATCATAAATCATAATTCTTACATCATAAATCATATATCCATCTAGCTTTTATAAAACAGATATATGAATTATGATCTATGATGTAAGATTTTCTACAGCTCTATTCCTAGTTTCGATGTATATAGATATCACCACTCATTCGAGTCATGGTATTGCTATTCGGATCCATTCTCATATCTATGATATAGAAGTACGTACCAATTGGTAATAAGGCGTTGTTTTCTTGCCAGAAGCCATACCAATCATTTTGGTAGTTCATACTTCTATAGACTTCATCTCCCCATCTATTGTAGATGACTAATTCACTTCCTTCAGGTAATCCTGGTATAATGAACGTATCATTATCTCCATCACCATTTGGTGTAAAGACATTCGGTATTTGTAGCAATCTCGTTGTATCTACACCTACTACAATATCAGCTGTAGCAATAGCACATTTATCAGGACAGAAATTATTACATACTCGGTAAACCAATTGCTCGGTTCCTGTAAACGTATTGTCTGGCGCAAAACTGATCGTCTGATCTGCGTTCAATACAGCACTACCTAAGCCTGTCGTATAGATAGAATCTAGGAAGAAACCAGTCGTAAATTGATCGTTGCTCAAGACATCTACATTCAATGGTGTGTTGAAGAAGGTATTATAAGTGTCATCCGTCAGAACGGGTGCCGTCGCATAATTAATAACTACGGTGTCTGAGGATAAGCCTAAACAACCTGCATTCGAAAGCGTCCATATAAAGATGTTATTTCCTGGCTCCAAATTGAAGACTGGTGTATTGCTTAAGTTCGGATCCGCGATTGTTGCTTTGCTATTAATTGGTGTAGACCATGCGCCGAATACATTCGCATTCGATGGAACTAA
>CALJIY010000068.1 GCA_937973945.1 uncultured Saprospiraceae bacterium
TAATAATTCTTTGGAATAGTACTCAAAAAGTAAATCCTTATTTGCTGTACTACTTTTTAAAAAACTATTTATTTTCGTTTCCTCGTCGCCTTCTTGTTTTTCTAAAAAAGCAGCAATCACATATATCCAAAATAAAGTAATCGATTCATGGTATCCTCCCTTAATCGTATTCTCTACCCCCGTCGCAACATTATAACTAATAATGCCTGCTCTCAATAAACAAATCGATTCTTCTACAGAATAGTGTAATAAATGCCAACAACAAACAATTAAATGTGCCTCATGCGTCCATTCTCTTAGAGGCAAAGTTCGATCTTGAAATTGTTTTACAATAGCTTCTATTTGAGTTAAGGTGTACAATAGATTTGATTGGTTGGTTAGAACTGTATGGGTGCTTGGAAATTGCGTGATAGTGTGATTGTAAGTCATGTATACAATCACACTATCTTATAATCAATTAAATCGTTTTCAATCGAATACTCACGGCACGCTTATGTGCGATTAATTCTTCAGCCTCCGCCATTAATTCTACGGTAGGGCCTATATTTTTCATCCCTTCTTTTGTCAATTCTTGAAAAGTAATTTTTTTACAAAAAGAATCTAGACTTACGCCACTGTATGCTTTAGCAAAACCATTCGTAGGTAATGTGTGATTGGTTCCTGAAGCATAGTCTCCTACAGACTCTGGACTATAATTGCCAATAAACACAGATCCCGCATTTGTGACGCGAGCAGCCATTTCAACGGCTTCGTCTATTGATAAAATCAAATGCTCAGGCGCGTATTCATCGATTATTTCTAGTATATTTTTTCTATCATTTACAACGATAGCACAGCTATTTTCTAATGCTTTACTAGCTAATTCTTTTCTAGGCAAGGTATTTAATTGTCGAGTCAATTCTTTATGGACTGCTTTAAGAATGGCTTCCGTTGTACTTACTAATACCACTTGACTATCTGCCCCATGCTCGGCTTGTGATAATAAATCCGCCGCTACAAATGCAGGAATCGCTGTATCGTCTGCCACCACCATTACCTCCGAAGGTCCAGCGGGCATATCAATAGCTACACCATTTCTTTGGATCAATTGTTTCGCGGCAGTGACATATTGATTACCTGGACCAAATATCTTATCTACTTTAGGCACCGTCTCTGTTCCATACGCCATCGCCCCAATTGCCTGTACACCGCCAATTTTAAATATTTTGGTCACGCCTACTAGATTGGCTGTATATAATATAGCTGGGTGAATCGTTCCGTCTTTTCTTGGTGGGGTGCATAAGACAATTTCTTTACAACCAGCCAATCTAGCTGGAACCCCCAACATTAAAATAGTAGAAAACAAAGGCGCTGTTCCTCCAGGAATATACAAGCCTACTTTTTGTATCCCCACACTCTTCCGCCAACACCTAACACCAGGCATAGTTTCTACTTCTTTGATGGGTTCTCTTTGTACACTATGAAAGGCTTCAATATTACTTTCTGCTTGTTGGATCGCTGCTTTCAAATCTGCGTCTAATGCATTAATTGCTTCATTGACTTCCGATAGGCCAACTCTAGTTTTGGTTAGTGTTACCTGATCGAATTGTTCTGTATATTGTTTTACGGCTGCATCTCCTCCAGTAGCTATATTGGTCAATATATTAGAAACGGTCTCTTCCAATGCAACGCTATCAAAAGCAGGTCGCTTCAGTATTTGAGAGAGGTTTTCTTTTTTGGGGTTGATGAAAACTTTCATACAATTATTATTTATTCAGTAGCTGATTGACAAATGAAACCAAATCTGTTCTAGACACCTCATGCTGAACTCTTGCTCTCCATTCTTTTTTGTCCGTTACTTCGTCTGCAATCTCTCTACCCATTTTTAAATCTCTGACAGACACGACCCCCTTTTCAAATTCATCACTTCCCAATAAGATAATAATCGGACAGTTTTTATCATCTGCATAGCTTAGTTGCTTTTTCAATTTCTTAAAGCCTTGATTAGGTCCGTAGTATACTTCTGTATTTACTCCGCCTTCTCTTAGTTCCTTTGCTATTTTTTGATACTCTGGCATCATCTCTTTATCTAATACTGTGATTAGTAAAGGTCCTTGCGCAGTGCCTCCTCTATTCGTCAAGGTGAGTAATTCTGCCAAGCGATCTACGCCAATCGATGCACCAGTAGCTGGCACATTCACTCCTAATAATTGCTTGACCAATCCATCATATCGACCACCTCCACAGATAGACCCCACTCTACGCTCCCGACCTTTATGGTCTAAATAAAACTGGGTAGATTCCACTTCAAATATAGGTCCTGTATAATAAGCCATTCCTCTTACTAAGGTCGGATCAAATAAAACGGCCTCATCAGATAAACCCGATTCCGCTAATACGCTATTGATTCTATTCAATTCTTGTAAACCTTCTTTGGACACTTCATTATTTCCTATCTTTTCCCCTAAAGCTTCAATCACTTGCCCTCTATTCATATCCGACTCTGAAAAGATTTCAAAAAAAGAAAGGAAGTTGCTAACCATTTTTTCATCTAATCCTAAGCCAGGAATAATCGCTCCTGATTTATCCTTTCTACCTTTCCCTAATTCAAATTCTATCCCACGCAAACCAATTTTGTCTAGCTTATCAATCACTCGGAGAATGGCTTGTTCTTGCAGTGGTGTCGTAATTCCTTGTCCGTGCAAAAATCCTTTTAAAATTTTTCTATTATTGACTCTAATCTTAAAATCACTTTGTGCTAGACCTATTGCTTTTAAAGCATCCGATAAGATCATACAAACTTCTGCATCAGAAGCTACATCCGAAGAGCCTACTGTATCAAAATCTAATTGCCAAAACTGTCTAAATCTTCCTGGATCTAATTTGGTTTCATATCGAAATACAGGACCAAATTGATAGCGTCTAAATAAAGGCGCTGTTCCTTCTACTAATTGATTTTTTATAGCTCGAGTCCACAATCTTTCGGCATAGACTCTAGACAAAGGAGCAGTTAAATCATATCGCATGGAAAGGAATGCGTGATCCATCACCACATTGTTATCCGCATCTCTTAACTCTCTTTTTCCATCTGCTCGGAAAACAGGTTCAATTTCTGGATTTTTGAAGGAGTATACGCCTTTGTCTACCGTATCTTCATCTGGCATATATTTCCCTAAGCATTCCGCATACTCCAATATAGGCGTATCCAGATGCTCAAAACCATAGGATTGATACACCTTACTCGCTTTGTTAATGATATTCCAACGAAGTTCATTTAAGTTCGCATCAATATCTCTAAAGCCCTTTATTTTTCTTGGAACTAAACCTCTTTTATTATCCATGTTCTATTATACTATAGTTGACTTGCGAAACCATACAAAATAGAACAGAGCGTAGAGAATAGAGAGCAGAGATGTGTTTCGTTCCAACTTGGAACGCAACAAGTCTCTATTCTCTAATCTCGCTTCTCTATTCTAAAACCCGCAGGGTTTTAAATAAAAAAAGGGCATTGTAATAAAACAATGCCCTATAAAGTACCACCGAAGAGATTCGAACCCTTGACCTCTGGATCCACAAACCAGCGCTCTAACCAGCTGAGCTACGGCGGCATCTTTTGCGAGCACAAAAATAAATCTTTTTTATTAAAGAACTAAGCCTATTAAAATAAAAATGAAAATATTTTTACTTGTCCTCCTTATCCAAACATTATAAGTCTGGAAAATTGCATTATTCTGCGAAATATGTAATCCGTTCCTAGACGATTCTAGGAATAATTTTTTCTATCGGTACACTTAAAATACCAGTAGCACCAATTTTCTCTAATGGGCGTACTACTTCCCAAAATTCATCTTCTGTCATCACTGCATGAATCGCCACCCAATTATCATCTTGTAAATTCATAATTGTCGGACTTTTTACTTTTGGTAAAATGGCAATGACTTCCTCTAATCTATTTTTTGGTGCATTTAGCATGATGTATTTTCTATTTTTGGCATTTAGCACTGCATCAATCCGAAACAATAAATCATCTAGTATTTGTTGCTTATCGGTGTCCAAATCTTTATTGGCGATCAAGACCGCTTGAGATTTCATTAAGGTCTCGACCTCTTCTAATCCATTATTTAATAAGGTAGCCCCTGTACTGACAATATCAAAAATACCATCTGCTAAGCCAATTGTTGGTGCAATTTCTACGGAGCCTCCTATCTCATGAATTTTTACTTGCACCCCTTTATCTTTCAAGCATTCTTTTAAAACAGTAGGATAAGAGGTAGCTACTTCCTTACCATCAAACCACTTAATTCCTTCCACATCATAAGTCGGGATATCCTTCTTAGGAATAGCCAAACACAGTCGACATTTTGAAAATCCTAGCTCCCGAGCAATGCTAATATCTTTATTCTTTTCGACCACCTCATTTTCGCCTAGTATTCCTAAGTCTGCAATACCATCTTGCACATATTGTGGAATATCGTCATCTCTTAACATCAAGACTTCCAATGGAAAATTGGACGCTTTTACTTTTAGTGTTCTTTTGCTTTCAGGTATTCGGATGCCACACTCCTTTAATAAAGCTTTTGATTTATCACTTAAACGACCTGATTTCTGTATAGCTATTCGTAACTTATTCATTAATTGGTTGGTTGAAAGGGTGTAGAAAAAAAATACCTACTCCCGAAAATAAAAAAAGCGGCTTATCATTATTCCAATGATAAGCCGCTTCCTGTAAATATTATGTACCTCATAAAATCACGACCATATCACCTCCGAATAGGAGTAATTGAAGTGCGATGATGATGATTAATATTGAATATCATAATATTTTCTTTGTAAACTACCACAAAAGTAATATTTCATTATTAACTTTGCAACAGACAAACCCCGAATTTATAGATGCTTTTCGGTAGAAATACCTAGTTTTATTACTGATTGAGCAGTAAAACATCTACTTTGGGCCTCCAAATAGATACAGTTCTAGATAAATCATATGCAATAAATGAAGAAAATCAGCCGATTAAGTACTAATCACGTCAGAAAAACTCCTTTTTCTTGAACATTTCCTATGTAAAAATCGTACAGAAACCTGTCCTCTTTTAGGAAAAAATTCGTCAACATAATACATAATTGATAAACACAAGAAGCTGTAAATAATAAAACAACTGCTTCCCATCGTTTTGAATAAAGTAAAACCATGAGAGACAACATTGCATTTTTAGAGTTGAAGTTTGGTAATATCTACGGTGGTTACGCTAACTTTTTTGCAATTAGTGATATTTCTCTGTTAATCTTTGATCCATCTACTAATAGAATTTTTATTGAAAGTTTAGCTATCAATGCTGACGTAGATGTAGTTTGGGTCAACTCTAAGGTAAATGAATTAGGCCACACGATTGGTCGTTCTAAGCAAGTCATTAACTTAAGAACCCGCAGAAAAAAGCCATTTAAAGAAGAATTCGCATTAGATGAAGATTCTTTAAACTTTGCATTCAACAGAATTCGACCGACTCGTAGATTCATTAAGAGTTTCTTCGGCAAGAATTTTAGAAAGTATAATATTCGAAATATTGTCACTTTCGATGGCAAGAGAGATATTTTCCTTTGTGAAAAATCTGGTGTTATTTTCAGAGGCATGCGTGTTTATGATTTGCAAAAAGCCTTAAATAAAGAATTCAACTATTTATTTTCTTTAAATAAATTAGGCGTTGCTACTAATATAAGATACGATCAAGACGATGGTAACTTAAAGTCCAATAATTTAAAATATTGGATTCACCCTATCGCCGCTCGACAATTACGTCCACGATCTGCTGCTTGGGATGCTGCCAGAATGTTTATGGTGTATCAAGAATTTAATGAGTATAACGATGATTTCACGATGAAATCTGCCTTATTGGTCAATCAAATTCAAGCGATGAAAGATGCAGAAGCAGAAGAAGCTGCTGCACAAGCTGCATTAGCACCTCCTGCAGAAGAAGCAACACCTCCAGCTACAGAAGAAAAAGAAGTAGCACCTCCTGTAGGTACAGATGATGCCGTTGCGCCTGCTACAGAGGAAGCAGTTGCTGAGGCGGCTGCGGCAGATGCAGAAGCTGCTGCCGAAAAAATTTTAACAGAAACTGCTACTACAGAAAAGACTGAAGACAAATCTGGTGAGTAAGTAGTAAGTGTTTCTTATAAATATCTAAAAAGCCTTATATGCAATGCATATAAGGCTTTTTTAGTTGCTCCTATTTATTTTACTTTTTTTCACTTCGCATCCACACATCTCGCTGTGGAAATGGAATTTCAATACCATTTTCTCGAAACAAGCGATCTATCTCAAAGCGAACATCACTTTTTACATCATTGATCCCTCTAAGATCTCTAGAGTAAAACATGATTTCAAAATCTAAGGAAGAATCTCCGAAATTAGAGAAACGAATAAATGGGGCAGGCCTTTTTAGTACTTTCGGTTGGACAATCGCTTGTAGCAATAATTTCTTAACCAATGCGGTATCCGAACCATAGGCAACCCCTACATTTATACTAAACCGAACTTTAGAATCGTAATGATTCCAGTTCACTATATTATCCATCACCAATTTGGAATTAGGGATAATATGTGTGACACTATCTCTTGCTTCTATTAGCGAGGTTCTTAATCCAATAGTTTTAACCGTGCCAACGATCCCATTGATCTCTACCACATCTCCCACCTCGACGGTTCGTTCAAATAAGAGTAAAATGCCAGAAAAGAGGTCATTAAAAGTTTGTTGTAATCCTAATCCAACACCTACTAATAATGCAGCAATACCACCCCATAATACCGTCATCTGGATGCCCATATTGTCTAAAGCCATGACAAAGGCAATGATATAAACGATATAGGAAATTATCTGATTAATCGCATATTGAGAACCAATATCTACTTGTCTACTCTTATAATAAGATCTAAGGAACACTTGAGTTAATCCCCATACAATTAATCTTGCTATTAATAAGATTAGAATACCCGTGAATATGCTAGAAATTCTAAAATGATAATCTGTCCCACCAGCTTGAAAAGTAAATAGCTCGTAATCAATTTGGAAGTTCTTTAATATCAGTATGATGGCAAAATTGTAGATCGCATACTTTAAAGTCTGCGTAGCTTTGCGTTCTGGTCTTGCTAGGAAGCGATCCTTTGTGGTATTTTCTTCTTCTTGATCTATATCTTTATAAAAACTGGTGAATATTCTACCAAAAAGATAATCTGCTAATCTGGCTATTTGAATAATTAAAATAGCAAATAAGGTATTGATTACATTTAGGGTGGAAGACGCATTGGGCACTCCTATATTTAAACCTAAAACAACTACCGCTATGATTAAAGTGATTAGAAAAAATAATAATCGAACAATATTTCGGAGTTTTTTGCTATCTACTTCTGTTATAGTTCCTCTTTTATAAAAGAAAGTAAGTAGTCTTTTACCTACAATATAATAAAGGACCAACATAGCACCGATCACTAATTGCAAGGCAATTAAGTTCTCTTTGCTGATTCGATTAGTTGCAAATTGGTCTAGTATTGATTGTAATATTTCGTTCATTAGATACTGGTCATAACGCAAAAATAGCGGGACAAATTTTCTAAACACATAGGCTTATCACAGCAAAGCCGTAAATTTCTTTTGTGGTTCAGAAAAAATACGTGGTTGTGGCTTCGCCACCATATATTTAGGTATTACGCTTAATTTTGTCCATGTAATTACGTAATAATTTTTCTTTCGCTCTTAATTAAATATCTTGTCTGCTTACTTAGAAGTTATTTAAGAATGTACCTACTCTAAAGCCAATCAGAATGCCAAAGTTACTTAAATTTCAAACGCTTGCGATACAAAGCACCCACGCTAAAGATAAAACAAATGGTGCAGTAACCATGCCTATCACTTTATCTACCACCTTTGATAGAGAAGCAGATGGTACCTATAAAAGTGGCTATGTATATTCTCGTATAGATAATCCTAACCGTCAATTATTAGAAAAAAGTATTGCCACCTTAGAAAAAGGTAAGATCGGGATTGCTTTTTCTTCGGGTATGGCCGCTATCACTGCCTTATTTCAAACACTACAACCGGGAGATCATCTGCTACTCCCTCATGATGTGTACTATACCGCTAGCGCAATGGCTACAGAAGTATTTGGAGCTAAGGGCATTGAAGTGGAGCATGTAGTCATGTCTGATTTAAAAGCCGTAAAAAAAGCCCTTAAGAAAAATACCGCTTTAGTCTGGCTAGAAACCCCTTCCAATCCGCTGCTAAATGTAAGTGATATTAAAGAAATTGCAAAATTAGCACATAAGGTAGGGGCACTTTGCGCGGTGGATAATACTTGGCCTAGTCCCGTATTACAACAACCGCTAAGCTGTGGTGCAGATATAGTCATGCATTCTACCACTAAATACTTTGGTGGGCATAGTGATGTTTTAGGCGGCTGTTTGATATTGAAAAAGGATAATAAATTAGCGAAGGAATTAAAACATATTCAGAAATTAACAGGCGCGGTTCCCTCCCCTTTTGAATGCTGGTTAATTACTAGAGGCATTAAAACGCTCCACCTTAGAGTCCAGCAACAAACTAAAAATGCTAAGAAATTAGCGAAGTATCTGGAAAAACATCCTAAAATTGAGGCTGTCAACTACCCTGGATTAAAATCTCATCCGCAGCATAAAGTGGCAAAAAAACAAATGTCTGGCTTTGGGGCTATGCTCTCTGTACAAGTTAAAGGCTCTGCCAAAAAAGCCATGCAACTGACTGGAAAACTAAAATTGTTTACAACCGCTACTAGTCTTGGCGGGGTGGAAAGTTTAGTAGAACATCGTAAATCTATTGAAGGACCTAATAGCCCAACTCCTGACAATTTACTACGTATTTCTGTTGGCCTAGAGCATATTGATGATTTGATTGCCGATTGGAAGCAGGCTTTAGGGAAATTAAAAAAATGATGAATTAGAAATGATGAATGATGAATGTACGTGATTCATCATTTCTACACCACTTCTTCCAAAACAGCATCTAAGCATTCCGTGTAACTCATTCCATGAGCGGCCAATTGCTGTGGGAAAAAACTTTGTTCTGTCCAGCCAGGAATCGTATTGCATTCTAATAAATGAAAGGCCCCATCTTGTAGAATATAATCAAATCTAGCCATCCCTTTACAATCTAGTAATTCATATAGTCGCTTAGATAATGCTTGGCATTCTTTCGTTTGTACATCTGTTAAATCAGCTGGGGTGATTTCTTCACTTTCATTTTCATATTTAGCAGCATAATCAAAAAACTCATTCTCTGAAATAATTTCGGTAATGGGTAAAACGATTATTTCCGCTCCTTTTCTGAACACTCCATTAGAAAATTCTCTGCCAGCTATGAATTGCTCCACAATGACTTCATCATCAAATTGAAAAGACTTTTGCGCAGAAGGAATAATATCTTCCACCTGTTCTACTTTTGAAACGCCATAGCTACTGCCATTTTTGTTAGGTTTAATGAATAAGGGATACCCCATACTAACTAGATCTTCTACGTCAATAGTTTGTCCTCTTTTTAGTAATCTAGAATCGGCCATAGGAATGCCATAAGGACGTAAGAAATCCTTGGTCACTTGTTTATTGAAGGTTAATGCACTGACAAAATGATCACATCCAGTGCAAGGAATTCCTAATAAATTAAAATACCCTTGAATCATTCCATCTTCGGCTGGATGTCCGTGTAGCATTAGAAATACGACATCAAAAAGGACTTTAGTAGATCCAACTTGTAAGGAAAAATCATTTTTATCTAACTTGACTCCTGTGGATTGGTCGAAGAAATCTGTACCATTTAACTCAATGGTATAGCCGTTAAATAAGGACTTATTAATATGAGTGGCTACCATTTTGGCACTTTTCAAGGAAACGCCTCTTTCTGCTACATTTCCTCCTGTTAGTATGGCAACATTTAGCTTCTTTTGCATTGTAATTATGATATTATTGATACTATTTACAGTTGATGCAAATATAGGAAGGTAACTAACACAAAAAAATAGATTTTCTAATTTGATTTTAATTTAGAGAAGTTGTTTAAGAATGTAGTTTGGAAGCGAAAATAGCTAGTGAAAGGTTCTGAGAATTACTTTTTTAAGCTGCATAGCAGGGCTACGGAGCTTAAAAAAGTCTTTTTCAGGTTCTTACAATAGCTATTTGCAGCCCGAA
>CALJIY010000069.1 GCA_937973945.1 uncultured Saprospiraceae bacterium
AGATATTGTATATGTAGCTGTACAGGGCGCAGCATATGGAGCGAACAAAGAAAGAGGCGTTTATAAAACAACAGATGGTGGAGTCACTTGGAAGCAAATTTTGTATATAGATGACAATACTGGGGCAGCAGATTTGTGTATGGATGTCAATAATCCAGCCGTACTATATGCCGGAATGTGGGAACATCGCCGATACCCTTGGACCGTAAAAAGTGGAGGGCCTGGATCAAGCATTCATAAGTCCGTTGATGGAGGAAAGACTTGGAAAAAATTGAGTAAAGGCTTACCAGAAGTAATGGGTAAAGTAGCAGTAGATGTCTCTCCTGCCAATTCCAATAGAGTCTTTGCAAATATAGAAGCAGAAGGCGAAAAAGCAGGCGTTTATCGTTCGGATGATGCGGGTCAAACATGGAAGCAAACTAGTAAAGATCGAATTACGATTGCTCGATCGTGGTATTATATAGAAATCTTTGCACACCCTACTAATGAAAATGAAGTCTATGTTTTAAATGCCCCTGTGTTGAAATCTATAGATGGCGGCGCTACATTTAAAACAATCGCTATTGGACATGGAGACCAGCATGATATGTGGATCAATAAAGCAAATCCTAAAAACATCATTGTTGGCAATGACGGTGGAGCTACGGTTACCTTTAATGGTGGACAGACCTGGTCTACCCAAAACAACCAACCGACCGTACAGTTTTATAGAGTGATCACCGATAATCAAATTCCTTATCATGTATATGGAGGGCAACAAGATAATAGTACAGTAGCTATTGCTAGTAGGGGGATGGGAGGTATTACAGAGAAAGATTGGTATCCTGTTGCAGGCGGAGAAAGTGCTTTCCTAGCCTTCGACCCGAATAACCCAGAGTTAGTGTATGGGGGAACCTACCATGGGATTATGTCTGTGTATGATAGAAAAACTAAAATGCGAAAAGACATCATGGCCTACCCTGTGATCGGTTTAGGAATGATTCCAAAGGATATGAAATATCGGTTCAATTGGAATTCGCCAATCGTGGCTTCTCCACAAGATTATTCGGTGATGTATCATGGTGGAAATAAAGTATTAAAGACAACAGATGGTGGATTAAGTTGGGAAGAAATAAGCCCTGATTTGACGCGTAATGATAAAAGTAAACAAGGTCCTGGTGGAACGCCGTTCACGATTGAAGGTGCAGGTGGAGAAAATTATAATACCATTACTTACCTCGAAGTATCAGAGCACAGTGCAGATGTCATCTGGGCAGGTAGTGATGATGGCTTAGTGCATGTGACTAGAGATGGCGGTAAAAATTGGAATAAGGTCACACCAAATGGAATTGGAGAAGCTTTAATCAATGCAATAGATGTTTCCCCTCATAATGCGGGTACAGCGTATATAGCTGTTACGAAATATAAATTTAATGACTTCACACCTATGGCCTATGTGACAAATGACTATGGAGCTACTTGGAAAAAAATAACCAATGGTATTGCGAACGAAGACTATGTGAGAATCGTTAGAGAAGATCCTAAAAAAGAGGGCTTGTTATATGCAGGAACAGAAACTGGTTTATACATCTCTCATAACAATGGACAGAAATGGGATAGAATGCAATTAAACTTACCTGTATGTCCAATCAATGATTTGACCTTTGCGGATAATGATTTGGTGATTGCTACTTCTGGTAGAGGATTTTGGATATTAGATGATTTGGGTGCATTACAACAAAGCGCTGGTTCTTTAGCTAATCAAAAACAGGCACAAATTTTCCAACCAAAACCTTGTATGAGAATTAGCTATTCGTCTAGACGAGGTTCTAATACTTCAGGAAAAAATCCACCAACTGGTGTTATTGTAGATTACTATTTACCATCGAATATGGACACTAGTGAGGTTCAATTAGAGGTGTTAGATCAAGCAGGTACGCTTATTCGTAGCTATTCTAATAAGAAAGTAAAAAAGACTAAACCATATGCAGGTGGCCCACGTCCTATAAAACCTTTGCCTTCTAAAAAAGGTATTAATCGAGTCGCTTGGGACTTGCGTACGATGCCTACACCTGGCATCCAAGGCATTTTTGTCAACGGTACCTATAGTGGGGCTATGGTAGCACCAGGAAAATATACTTTACGATTGACTGCCGATGGAAAAGTTTCTGAGACAACAGCTACTGTTACTCCAGACCCAAGAGTAAAGGCACTTCCAGAAGACTTTGCCATTCAACAAAAAGCCTTAAAACAAATAGATG
Source organism: uncultured Saprospiraceae bacterium (assembly GCA_937973945.1). Classification (GTDB taxonomy): domain Bacteria; phylum Bacteroidota; class Bacteroidia; order Chitinophagales; family Saprospiraceae; genus JAFMDF01. Next base: position 2,241 of record CALJIY010000069.1, read on the forward strand.
CAACTATTATCGAAATGCATGAATCTGTTAACAGGATGCGTAAAGTAAAAGATCAAGTAGGAAACTTGAATAAGCTTTTAACGGAGATGGAAGGGGTAGATACCTTGGTGAATGCCGGAAAAGCAATTGCCAATAAGATTTCAAGTTGGGAAGATTTTTTAATTCAAAAAAATCAAAAAACTTTTCAGGATGTCATCAACTTTCCAAATAGACTGAATTCTGATTTTATGAATTTAAAAGGGAAGATAGATCAACACGATCCTAGAATGACAGAAGGCGCAAAACATAGATTGGCGGATTTATTAAAGGAATGGAATACCCATAAAGCAACCCTAGAAAGTATTGTCTCTAAGGATGTTCCTACATTTAATCAGCTTTTTTCTGAACTAAAGACGCCTGTTTTGGTTATACCTAAAAAATAA
>CALJIY010000070.1 GCA_937973945.1 uncultured Saprospiraceae bacterium
TTCTTTCCAATATGTGGTGTTGTTACTAATTTATACCCTCGCTTTACTTGCTGATCTTGCATGAATTTCATCAGACGCTCTCGTACTGCATTTCCTTTTGGCAACCAGATAGGTAAACCTGCACCTACTCGTTCAGAGAACATAAATAAATCCATTTCTGCCCCTAACTTTCTATGGTCTCTTTTCTTAGCTTCCTCGATCATATGCAGGTATTGCGTCAATTCCTTTTGTTTCGGAAATGAAATACCTCTTAGTCGAGTCATTTGTTGTCGACTTTCATCGCCTTGCCAAAACGCCCCTCCAATCTTTGTTAGCTTAACCGCCTTGATCTTAGATGTATCTGCTAAATGTGGCCCTTTGCAAAGGTCTACAAAATTGCCTTGTGTATATAAAGTCAATGCCTCGTCCTCGCCTCTTTTTCCGATCAACTCCAGCTTATATTCATCTCCTTTATCTTGGAAGAATTTAATCGCATCCGCTTTAGAAATATCTTGTCGAACAAAGGCATTCTTTTCTCTAGCCAATTCTAACATCTTCTTTTCAATCGTAGAAAAATCTTCTGAAGATAACTTGCGATCTCCCAAATCTACATCATAGTAGAATCCATCTTCGATAGCTGGTCCTGTACCCAATTTGACACCTGGATACAATGCTTCCAATGCTTCCGCCATTAAGTGTGCGGTAGAGTGCCAGAAGGTCATTTGACCATCCTTGTCATTCCAGGTTAATAATTGGACTCTTGAATCTTTAGAAATAGCTCTATTAGCATCCCAAACTTCGCCATCCACTTTTGCAGATAAAACGTTTCTTGCTAAGCCTGAACTAATAGATTCTGCAACCTGCATTGCTGTAACTCCACTTTCATACTGGCGAACACTACCATCGGGGAGAGTGATATTTATCATTATATACCTTGTTAAATATGATGATTACTTAAAGTAGAACTTACGAATAACTAATGAAGTTGTTTTATAGAAGTTGTTTAAGAATTCATGATTAGGCGAAAGCGAGGAAATTTTATTCTGAACAAGGCAAAAAACGTAGGCGATGCCTAAGCATCCTGCGTGTGCTTGTGCCAGTGGCACAAAGAGCGCAAGCAAAAAGGCTTTTTAACGCAGTTCAGGATAAAATTTGCCGCTTGTAGTCAATCGATGAGTTTTTAAACAACTTCTTTAGTAAACTTCAAGATGAAAAGTTCCTTGGAAAGGCGCAAAATTAGGCTTTTCTAGAGATAAATTACATTCTTTCGTAAATCCGTTTTTACTGGGAAAGTTGATGGATTGAATAGGACTCAAACCAATTAGAAGAGAGAAAGCTTATTAGCCTTAGTAGGAAGACAAAAACTATGGCGAGGTAAAACAAATAACACCTGGAATTAACTGTAATATTTAAGTAAGTTCTCAAAACATCCACCACTGTCTGGATTAGGATTTATAAGATTTAAAGATTAATAGGATTTTTGATGGTGCCCCTGAGCAAAAGTCTACTAATCTTAAAATCCTACGAATCTTATTTCTGACAATTAAGCTGTATTGAGTATTTACATATTTAAATACATAGGACACATAGTCTATGTATGCTATGTGCCTATGTGTTTATATCATAGTCCTTACATCATATCATAGAAAAATTGCTCACTGACAATCTTTCCATCCTTTACACGATATACGGCAATTTCAGAAGATTGAGTACGCACATTAGTTTCTCTGTTAGTAGAATCTAAGGCAAAAGTGGTAGCAAAGTAATTATCGGCAACGATAACATCTCCGATCTCCATAGAATGAACTTCAAAAGCTTCTTCCCATGCTTTCCCTTTGGCAAACATTGCTTCTAATCCTTCTGTCGTTCCGTTTTCCATTGGTTCTACGGATTTTGCATCTTTTGCAAAGTGCTTGGTATAAGCTTCCTCGAATTTTCCTTGTTTGCATAGCACAACAAGGTCATTAGCAATTTCTTGTGTAGTCATAAACAAAAAGTTTTTTGTTGGTAAAATTTAAAATTAATAAAACTTTTTGTTTTTTATTGATTTTTCTGGTAATTATTCTTTTACATTTCGTTTACTTTGTAATTCAATACAAAAACATACACTAGTTCAGAACATGAAATCAGAGACATCAAAGATTATTATTGCCATTGATGGGTATTCGTCCTGTGGAAAAAGCACCTTAGCCAAGGAACTTAGCAAAGCCCTTCAATACGCTTATATAGATACAGGTGCCATGTATCGAGCAGTAACCTTATATCTCATCCAAAATAAAATAGCCCTAGAGGATAATGCAGGTATTGAACTAGCTTTAAAAAATATAAAGATACACTTTGAAAATATTGACGGACAAAACACTACTTTTTTAAACAATGAAAATGTAGAAAATGAAATTCGAAAAATGTATGTGTCTGAAATGGTGAGCCCTGTTGCTACTATCTCAACCATTAGAAGAGCGATGGTTTGGCAACAACAAATGATGAGCAAAGCAAAAGGCGTTATTTTGGACGGTCGAGATATAGGAACTGTTGTTTTTCCCGATGCAGAATTAAAATTATTTGTAACCGCAGATATCGCCACTAGAGCGCAAAGGAGATTTGTAGAGTTAAAAGAAAAAGGAATTAAGGCCAACTTAGAAGAAGTTGCCGCAAATTTATCAGAAAGAGATCATATCGATTCTAACAGAGAAGACAGTCCCTTAAAACAAGCAGAAGATGCCGTTTTAATTGATAATTCTAATTTGAGCAGAGAAGAACAACTAGCGATGGTATTAGCCTTAGTAGAGCTACGAAAATAACAACGAAACACCCCACTTCACAATAAATAGCAATCTAATAAACATCTAACTCTCAAAAAAACCTAATTCGTCAACATCTAGCAAAGAATCCTACGAATCAAAAAATCCTACGAATCCTAGTCAAAAATGGAAGTTACGGGCACGAAGCCCGAACTTCCCCTATACAGAATTTGGAGAACTCAATTTGGAGGAAAACCACTCCGTAAACAGGAAAAACACCCCTGCTACTAACACTAACCACATAATCATTGAAGGCATCGCTGTTTCTGATAATAATTCAGGATTTGCCCAATTGGGTTTAAACTTGGTGGCTGCAGTACCATACACCGTCCATTCTCTCCAAGCAATTAAAGTACCTGCAATTATTAGAATAGCGATTTGAATTAGCGTCTTCCTCATGATAAAATTTAATGTTTACAATATTATTGCATTCTCGTCAAAACACTAGTAAATACGTAGCCTTTGGGGTGATTTGGCTATTTTTTGGGATAATTTGGAGGCAATTTTTGCAGCTAGCCTTGTATGCTACTGGATAAATACTAAACCTTTGCGAAAAATAGTTATTTGTGTTTTACCTTTATGGGAGGAACCACTGATGCGTAAATAATGCATCCATTCATTTGAGTGTGTAACAAAACGTGGGCTGTCAATTTATTTATCTGATCAGTATCAGTAGTCGAATGAAATTTGTAGTTTGATTGGACCAATTGGGCTGAAACTGCCCCAACTTAGCTTTACACACAATTCATTTTTAATCAGAATCAGAAGTGTTAATAGCAACTCAAATTTTTATAGAACATCAATCATTATTACAGCGAACTGCTTTTGGTATTGTAGGCTGTAAAAAAGATGCGGAAGATTTAGTACAGGATACTTTTGAGAAATGGATACGTTTAGACCATTCGAACATTCAGAATGCAAAAGCCTATCTCCTTTCTATGTTGAAAAATGCTTGTATTAATTTTTTAAATTCTTTTCGAAAAACTAGAGAAATTTCCTTTGGTGCACCTTTGGAACTACTGAAAAACAGATACGAAGAAATTGATTTTCGACTATTTGATTTTGAAACAGACCTGACTAATGGTATTTCTGATTTATTGCAGCGATTAACTTTACCAGAGTTTAGTATTCTATTATTGAAGGAGGGCTTTGAATTTGATTATTCAGAACTGAGTGATACGCTAGGGAAGAAATTAGATCATTGTCGACAGCTACTAAGTAGAGCAAAAAAGAAACGAAATAAACGGACCTATTCCTTTCCATTGAACATAGAGCGAAGAAACCAAATAGCCGCAGAAATTACAGCCATCTATAACAATGGAAATATTCAAGACTTAGTCAACTACCTACAAAAAGAATTAAGAAGCTAATAGATTCCTCAATTTATGATTACCCTCTCGACTACCAGAGATTTATCCCTTACAGATATCCTCCAACTATATCATGCCAACCAATGGAGTTCTGCTAATAAGCCTCAACAATTATACAAAGCCTTACTAAATTCTCACAGCTTAATAACTGCTTGGGACGAGTCTACCTTAGTAGGTTTGGGAAATGCTATCTCCGATGGACATCTTGTTGTCTATTATCCACATCTTTTAGTCCATCCCGATTATCAAGGCAAGGGTATTGGACAAATGATTCTAGAAAAAATGCAAGAAAAGTATGGCGATTTTCATATGCAGATGCTTACTGCAGATGGACGTGCTGTTGATTTTTATAAAAAAAATGGGTTCACAAGAGCAGGAAATACAGAGCCTATGTGGATTTATGGAGGGAAGGAGCACTGATTAAACGAAATAATGCTCTGCCAAATCATAGATCAGAATTCATACATCTTACATCATAAATCTGCTTAATTAGGCGAAACTAGACTGATTTATGATGTATGAATTATGATGTAAAATGTATGATTTGCACAACTTAAATCAAACCAAAACCACTTACTTCCCCGTCCCCTCCCAAAGCACCCGCAACGTATAAAATAGTATTTTAAAGTCCAGCGCCAAAGACCGATTCTCAATATACAAAATATCAAATCGTAACCGCTGTAGCATCTCCTCAATATTGGAAGCGTAGCCATATTTTACCTGCCCCCAAGAAGTAATACCTGGCTTCACTTTTAGCAAATGCTTATAGTGTGGACTCATCGCAACAATCTGATCAATATAAAATTGGCGCTCAGGTCGAGGACCAACGAGAGACATATCATTTATAAGTACATTCCAAAATTGAGGGAGCTCATCTAAGCGCCATTTACGCATAATGGCTCCCCAAGGAGTACAGCGCGCATCATTACCTGTACTCAGCTGTGGGCCTGCATCTTCTGCATCAAGCCACATGGATCGAAATTTATAGATCGTAAAAATTTGACCATTTTTACCAACTCGCTCCTGACGATATAAGATAGGACCGGGGGAAGATTGCTTGACACGCAAAGCTATATAAGCATATAATGGGCTTAATACCACTAACATGCCTACACTAACTAGTATATCTAAACCTCGCTTAATCAAACGTTGCCAACGAGGCATTAAATTTTGTTCTATTTCAATTAAGACCGCCCCAAAAACATGCGTCATTTTTACCGTTCCCAACAAAATATCATACATACTTGGAATGATTTTGACGACTATATGTTCTCCGAACTCTGATAGACTATTTAGTATATCTCGAATCTTGTCGTGGTCTGACGTTTCTATTGCAATCACGACCTCTTCTATGGCTCGTGATTGAATGACTGCCGAAATATCTGCTATCTTTCCAAGTATAGGTAAGTGAGACGCTAATTCATTAGTGCTATTGCCATTAGAATCAATGAAGCCAATAAAATTATTGCCTGTTTTGTGTGTCGTGTTAGATACTTCTTTATATAGCTTAACTGCATTTTGATTTCCTCCGATAATCAATGTATCAAACTGTACTTTACCTGACTTTAATCTATTACTTGCCCAAGTTAAAAAAAGCATTCGCCCCAAAGCAGTAAAGAAAAAGTGAATGCCAAATAAAGCCAAAAAAGATTGGTAATAGCTATAGTACCCCTGTATCGTATCATCCAAGATTAAAGAAAAGAATAAAAACAATGCACCTAAAAAAGATAAGAAGAATGTTTGAGACAAAGTAGATAATCTAGACTTTCTATACACCCCTTCCTCTCCTTCAAAAATCGCAAATAATAACATCCATCCAATAGGAATAATAAAAAGCCCTAAATACAGATTAGTGTCTTGCAATACTGTTTTATCAATAGGAACCTGTTCTATAATAATCTTTCGATGAAAATAGAAAGTGGCCCAAGCCAATACCGCCATCAGGTAATCGACTAACCGATATTTAAAAAGGTCTCGCTGTCGTTGTTGATAACTCATGGTTGGAAACGAATCAATTTAAGATTGTCCAATAAAATTTCTGGTGCATTAGTAGACAGTCCCCCACATCCTGTGTCATTTGTAGAGACACGGAAAGCTAATTTATAACCATCTAATTGGGATTGTTCTAAATCTTCTTGAAAATTAATATACACCTTATTCCAACTATTAATAGGACATAAAACCACTTTATAACTAGTCGCTTGCATGGGTGTTCCCGAACTGACATCAAATCCTACCAGACCTACCTCTAATTCTACATTAGTTCGATAATCCATTTCTAAATACACAGGCGAGCCACCACTAATCGGTAAATCGACAAAGGTTGGAATTGATATTATTTCTGCTGATTCTTCGGTCAAATGAATGGTTCCTGATCCATTTCCGTATAGTACTTGAGTTGGATTAGTAACTCTATTGATAGCTGCATTATTTATACCTTCCAATTGAATATTATCGCCTTCAAAATCTTCCGTCAAAACAAATACACTATTGGGTATATATCCAATAGTTGGTGTAATAAGACTAACTTCATCTGGGACTAAATCCAAACTGATCTCGTACCGCTCATACATTGGATAGATCACAGGAGTACTCCTTAATCCGTTTTCTCGAATACCTGCAAACAGCGTAATATTTTGCGTTCCTGATGCTAGGATAGGAATCGTAGTAGGTAATTCAAACACGCCGAGTGCTTCCCCATTTATAAAGGCCCATACATCCGTAATTTGATGGCTATCATTTCCATGGATACTTTCGTTTGTTGTTAATTGGAATTCATCTACTTGAAGATAGGAAGGGATAATTTCTTCCGGATTGATTACATCGCAAGAGGAGATAATGAGAAATAGGAGTAAGTAAGTAAATGATTTATGAGTCACGGAGTTAGTTTTTTTTAGAACCTGCCTTCTAAGGAACGCAGGCAGGCACAGAGGCACAGAGTTTTAAATCTCTACATATCAAAACTCTGTGCCTCCGTGCCTCTGTGTTCAATATCCCTAAATGGCGAAGCCGTTACTCCGCCGCTCGATTTCTTCAATAATTTGATGGGCCAAAGCTAAGCAATTATATCCTTCTTCGATAGATACAGGAGGTCTTGTGTCATTTATAATGCTATCTGCAAAAGCTGCTAGTTCCATTTGAATAGCATTTGTCTCCTTTACCGCAGGAGCTTGAACACCTATATATTTCTTACCTTCTTCTGTTTCTAAGGTCATAGACACACTTGGCTTTTTCGGATCATCTTCCTTCCATAGCTGAATAACTTCCGCTTTCTTTTCTAATAAATCTAAGCTCAAATAAGCATCTTTTTGGAACAATCGAATTTTACGCATCTGTTTCATTGAAATCCTACTAGCTGTTAGATTTGCAACGCAACCATTTTGAAACTCTAAACGCACATTCGCAATATCTAATTGCTTGCTGACCACTGCTACACCACTAGCGCTCAATGACTGTAATGGAGATTGTACCATACTAAGTACTAAGTCTAAGTCATGAATCATCAAGTCTAATACAACAGATACATCTGTCCCACGAGGATTGAATATCGCTAGTCGATGGGCTTCAATAAATAAAGGGGCTAATGGAATATCTTGGATGGCTTGAAAAGCAGGATTAAAACGTTCTACATGGCCCACTTGGATTTTGACCTTGTGTTCTTTTTGTAAGGCGATTAAGGCTAAGGCAGTTTCTACGGTATCGGTTAATGGCTTCTCAATAAAAACATGTTTGCCTCGGCGAATGGCTTGTTGGGCTAATTTAAAATGGGTAGAGGTGGGGGTAACAATATCAACAGCTTCAGAGCAATCTAATAACTCTTCATAACTATTAAATAGTCGCAGCTTGTGTTTTTGCGCTAGAATTTGGGCAACTTCTGTATTACTATCAAAAATTCCAGTAAGCTCAATCTGGTCAATTGCCAACAGGCATTTCAAATGTATTTTGCCTAGGTGACCGACACCTAACAAACCTAGTTTGATCATAGTTATGTTATGCAGTTAGGGATTTAACAAGATAGACTGCAACCTTTTGTTTTTTACGAGGATTCACGGATTATTAGTACTTGGCTTAATCCGTGAATCCGTGGTTAAAATTAAACAATCTATTACCCCAGACTATTCAATAAACTGTGTCAAAAATAAAACGATAGTTTTATACAGATCTAGTTGTCAACATTTTGTGAGTTTGATACTTGAACTTGACACTTGAGTTTGAACTTTCTCTATTACCCCTCTACCAAGGTACCAATATTATCCCCTTGAACGATACGCAGTAGATTTTCCCGCTTATTAATATCAAAGACAATAATAGGTAAATCATTCTCTCGGCAGAGTGTAAAAGCCGTCATATCCATGACATTTAAATTCAAATTAATTACTCGATTAAAAGTAAGCGTATCAAATTTAGTCGCACTAGGATCTTTTTCTGGATCAGCAGAGTAAATACCATCTACCCGTGTTCCTTTAAGGATAACATCCGCACAGATTTCATTCGCTCTTAGTGCAGCGGCAGAATCCGTTGTAAAATAGGGGCTACCAGTACCCGCAGAGAAAATAACAACCCGTCCTTTTTCTAAATGGCGAATGGCGCGACGGCGGATATATGGTTCCGCAATCTGTTCCATTTTAATAGCTGTTACCAAACGGGTAAATACCCCCCTTTGCTCTAAAGCACTTTGTAAAGCCATCCCATTGATAACCGTTGCCATCATACCCATATAGTCGCCTTGTACCCTTTCGATCCCACTAGACTCTGCTTGTAGGCCTCTAAAGATATTTCCTCCACCAATAACAACTGCGATTTCTACTCCAAGATCTCTTAGTTCCTGAATTTGTAGTGCATACAATTTTAGCATTTCAGGAGAAATACCGAATCCTTGTTCCCCTACTAGAGATTCTCCACTCAATTTTAGTAAAATCCTTTTGTATTTTAATGGCATTTTTTGGTTTAGTAAATGATTAAATGATGAATGGGAATTAACTAAATTGGAATCATTGACTGTTAACTCAGCCAAGAATTCTGGGTCAATTTAAACTATAGCCAAAAAAAAAGCGAATTACTCAAAAGAATAATTCGCTTTTTTTTATAAAACAGCTAGCATTAACCTAATTCAACATGCTTGAAGTCAGTTACTGTAAGCTTTTGATCAACACTTTGTAAGTATTGTGTGATCGTCTTCTTGTTATCCTTTACAAACATTTGATTCAATAAAGTTCTTTCCTTAAAGAATTTATTCAATTTACCTGTTGCAATTTTCTCAAGAATCGCTTCTGGCTTACCTTCTTGTCTTGCTTGTTCCTTACCAATTTCGATCTCTTTTGCAATTGTCTCAGAATCTACACCGTCTTTATCTAATGCAACAGGTCTCATCGCTGCAATCTGCATTGCTACGTCTTTTCCTGGATCTATAAATTGTGGACCTTCTAAATTTAAAGAAGCTAATACGCCTGCACGGTAACCAGCATGGATATAAGGAATCACTTGACCTTCTCCAGCTTTAGTTTCGATCTTTTCGTATTTATTTACCTCTAATTTTTCACCGATAACACCTATCTGCTCTTCAATTTTTTTAGCAATTGTTAAATCCTTATCAAAAGGCAATGCTAATAAATCATCTAAAGAAGCTGGAAGGTTTTTCAATGCAATATCTGCTACTGAATCCGCTAAAGCAACGAAGCTTTCCGTCTTAGCAACGAAATCTGTTTCACAGCTTAAACGAATCAATACGCCGTTATTTCTATTAGAAGAAGTCTTCGCCATTACAACGCCTTCTTTAGCTTCTCTGTCTGCTCTTTTACCAGCTAATTTCTGGCCTCTTTTACGCAAAAATTCAATTGCCTTTTCTACATCACCCTCAGATTCAGCTAAGGCTTTCTTACAATCCATCATGCCTGCGCCCGTCAAATCACGCAATTTTTTCACATCCTTTGCAGAAATACTACCCATGGTTGATTATATTTTTTAGTTTAATAATATATGAGTTAAAATACTGTCGCTGATCCTTTACGGCTTTTAAAAGCAAATTGTTGATCGGAACAAGTATTTTTTTTATTCACTAAGCTTTTTTAAGCTTTAGTAACTGCACCTTTTCCAACATTCCCTTTGCCATCAGCACCTTTTGCAGAACGCTCAGCCAATCCTTCTTTAATACAGCCTGTAATGTAGTCTGTGATTAATTTAACAGATTTAGAAGCATCGTCATTTGCAGGAATTGGGAAGTCTACTTGATTAGGGTCAGAATTCGTATCTACGATACCGAATGTCTTTAAGCCTAATTTTTGAGATTCAGCAACTGCAATGTGCTCGTGGTGAATATCTACGATAAACACAGCAGCAGGTAATCTATTCAAATTAGCAATACCTCCTAAGATCTTATGCATCTTATCTCGCTCTCTTGTCATCGTCAACTTCTCCTTCTTGGTAACACTTAAGTTTGGATCAGCTAATAAACGATCAATCCCTTGCATTTTCTTGATAGACTTACGAATTGTTGCAAAGTTTGTCATCATCCCTCCTAACCATCTTTCTGTGATAAAAGGCATGCCAACAGAAGCTGCTGCTTCTTGAGCTAAAAATTTTGCTTGCTTCTTAGTAGCAACAAACATAATTTTCTTACCCGACTTAGCGATAGATTTCATTGCCTTACCAGCAGTTTCCATACATTCGATCGTTCGGTTGATATCAATTACATGAATCCCTTTACGTTCCATAAAAATATATGGTGTCATCTTAGGATTCCATTTTCTCTTTAAGTGTCCGAAATGCACCCCTGCATCTAATAATTCTTTATAGCTCGGTGTCGTCATTATATATAAATTGAATAATTTTTAAATGAATGAGATCGCTTCACTATTTCCAATAAGAAAATAGTGTAACAATAAATTTTAACGCTTAGAGAACTGGAAGCTCTTTCTTGCCTTTGGCTTACCATATTTCTTACGCTCTACTACCCTTGCATCTCTAGTTAAATATTTCTTCGCTTTTAATGGACTTCTAAACTCTTCGTTTAGTTTTACTAAAGCTCTAGAAATTCCCATTCTAGTTGCTTCTGCTTGTCCTTTAAAACCACCACCTTTTACATTCACTTTAACATCATACAACTTTTCAGCTTCTACCGTTTTAAACGGATCTACAATAGAATCTTGGATGTGCATTTGAGGGAAGTATTCCTTTAATTGCTTGCCATTAATTAAAACTTGGCCGTCTCCTTTTGTAAGGTAAACTCTTGCAACTGAAGCTTTTCTTCTTCCTATCGCATTAATCATTTCCATATTTGCTATTTTTATTGGAAATCAGCAGTAATCAAGAATGCGCTACTATCGCAACAAACTCTTGATTCTTTTTACTGAATTTTTTCTTTTTTAAAATTTAAATTCTTCTGGCTTTTGTGCAAAGTGCGGATGCTCTCCACCTTCATACACAAATAATTTCTTGAACTGCGCTCTACCTAATTTATTCTTAGGTAACATTCCTTTAATCGCTTTTTCAATAACGAAGCGAGGTTTCTTTGCTGCCATTTCTTTCGCCTTCACTTTCTTTTGTCCACCAGGATATAAAGAATAAGAAATGTATTCTTTTTGAGCCCACTTATCACCAGTAAAACGTACTTTTTCCGCATTGATAATGATCACATTATCTCCAGCATCAAAGTGTGGTGTATAAGATGGCTTATGCTTACCTCTTAATACAGTAGCAATTTTTGAAGCCAAACGACCTACTATTTCTCCTTCCGCATCTACGATATACCATTTGCGTACTACGGAGGCTTTATTCTCTGATTTCGTCTTATAACTTAATGTATCCACGATAATTAATCTTTAATAGAAGTGTTTTTTATATAAAAAACGCCTTCTAATTCATTGATAAAAACCCTTTTTCAAAAGGAAGCGCAAAGGTAGGGGACTTTTAAAGTTAAAGCAAGTAAATTTGGAAGAAATTTTAAATTCATTATTCATAACTCATTGATAAACAGTTAAATTTTCGCACAGAAATTTTAGTAGGTCTGTTTTTTAGCTAAAAACTGCTCATTTTAAAGAGAGGTTATTATTAATAATTTGAATATTTTGCGTTTATTTTGTAAGTTTGCAACTTATTTGATGACAAAAACCATTGAATATATTTTCCAGACAAAACTTTCTATTGATCTCTAAGAGACATAGACATAAAGAAAAAATATTACTCCGTATTCTAGTACTTCAACATTCAATAATACGGTCGTAATTTTTGCAATACTAAAAAATGACAAACACTTCTTTCCAGAATATCAAAATCATTTCCGCCGGCGCAGGAAGTGGAAAAACCTACCGATTAACAGAAGAAATGGTCGCCTTACTAAAAGGAGGCGTTCGAGCAAGTGGGATTATAGCAACGACCTTCACTAAAAAAGCAGCAGCAGAATTGCAAGAGCGAGTTCGAGTAAAATTACTAGAGCAGCAATTATCTGATGAGGCAGACCAATTGACGAATGCGATGATCGGAACGGTGCACGGATTAGGTGTCCAGTTATTAAAGCGTTTTGCTTTTGAGGCAGGGGTGTCTCCACAGGTAGATATTATCGCAGATGAAGATCATCAACTACTATTCAATCAATCTTTGACGACAGTATTGACGGCTGATCGAATGGCACAAATGGAGCTACTAAGTACCAAGTTAGGTTTAAACAAAAGAGGACCTTATGATTGGAGAAGAGAAGTGAAAAATGTTACCGACATAGCTCGATCAAATGATTTTTCTGTAGAAGTATTACTTAAAAGCAAAGAAGCATCTTTTACTTCCTTCAAAGAATATTTAGGAAAGAAATCTGGAAAAACATACGAGGGATTAATTAGTGATTTAAAAAGAACACTGCAAGCGACTATTTTAGAATTGGAAGGGAATGAAGATAGTACAAAAGTAACGGAGAAAGGGGCAGATGATCTCAAAAAAATCCAACGCAAACTAAATCTAGAAAATAGCTTAGAATGGTATGAGTGGGTAAAAATTAGCAAAATAAAAGTAGGCGCAAAAAGTAAGGATGCCGTTGTGGAGTTACAGGAATTGGCTCGATTACACGAGTCAATGCCTAAGTTCCATGAAGACATAAAATCCTTTATAGAAACGATCTTCGATATTGCTATAGAAGCTATAAAAGAATACGATGCCTATAAAAAACGCCGAGGCTTAATTGATTATATTGACATGGAATTACATGTCAAACGACTTCTGGAAAATAAGCAAGTACAAATGGTCTTGACAGAGGAGCTAGACCTTTTAATGGTAGATGAATTTCAAGACACCAGTCCTATTCAACTAGAAATATTTTTAAAGCTATCGCAATTTGCCAAACACTCTATATGGGTAGGTGACCCTAAACAATCTATCTATGGTTTTAGAGGGGCCGATCCTGCCTTAATGCAAGCTATTATAGAACAAACAGGTGGTGTTAAAGAAGAAGATATTCAGAAATTTTCTTGGCGGTCTAGAACGGGAGTAGTCCATGCTACAAACGCGCTCTTTACTAAAGCTTTTGACGATTTAGACGAAGAACAGGTAGCTCTAGAAGCTAAACGAACAGAGGAAACCTTAAAGATATTAGTCAAGGATCAAGAGGAATTAAAATTTCTAAAAAAGCCTTTGCAACATTGGCATTTTGAGTATGATGGAAAAGGAAGAGCGCCGGGTAAACCGTGGATGGAAAA
>CALJIY010000071.1 GCA_937973945.1 uncultured Saprospiraceae bacterium
AGCGATCTCTAATAGCTAATAAGGTTTTTAATTGGTGTATATACTTTAGGTCGGAGAATAGGAAGCACTATGTAGAAGTACATAACTCTCGTTTGTGGTGAGAGGGGGCTCTACTTAGTTATGATGTAGTAATCTCTCTACTGGTTTGTAGTATTGTGATTTGTCTGTCAAATGCTAATAATCTATAGCAACAACAAATTTAGCATCTATTACAAGAATTTGTGTCTATTTATTTGCTAGGCAGTGACAGGCTAAAAAACTCTTGAGGTAGGTAAACTAGAAAATCCGTCTTAGTTTTTCTTTCAAAGAAATCATTCAAAAAATTGCGGGCTGCGGGGAAAGGGAAACCAATAAACAAGATAAATTCAAATTATATACGTCTTTAACTCTATTGAAGTAAGTTAGGTATGTTCAATTTTAGTTATAAAGTAATTCTTGTCAATAATTAGATCGCCTTCAGCTAAGCGGAATCGGTATTGCTAAGCAATTAAAAAGGAGGGCTATATGAGAAGCGTGACAATGCAGCGGATCTTTTCGAGAAAGTTCAATTGATTTGAGTGTAAAACAATTCAGGGGCATTTTCTAAAATTGATTGGATCACTTGCAGTGGTCCGATCAAGCTGTACGTTTCATCGGACTACTGGAAGTGGAATGTCGTCAACTTAAGACAAACTAGGCCGCTTATGAGACATAATTCAACACGGAGCTACTTCGTAGCTACACGGATTTTTTTGGATCTTTGTAGGTCGTGTATCTAGGCGTTGACTTTTTTACTAATTGCATGCTATTCCAGTGCGGAGCTACTTCGTAGCTATATGGATTTTTGTAGGTCGTGAAGGATGTTAACAGTCACCATATAGATATGTCACGCTCTCGACCTACTGAACACGTCTAATGCAGACGACCTAGAAAATCCGTTAAATCCGCGCCTGCCTGGTGCAGACAGGTTGAATTATGCGTATTTAGACTTCTAATCCTTAAGTTGACGACATTCCACTGGAAGTTACAATGAATTAATAAACTCCAAAGCCCGCAAGTCCATCCAAGCATATTCTTTGCCGGCTAACATAAAAGCTACGTGTCCACCTTTTTTAGGCGTTTCTAAGAAAAGATAAGGATGTGTAGCTGCAATTGCTGTCGGAAAGCATTCTGGCGTAAGGATGGGATCATTCAAGGCATTAATCAATAAGGTAGGCCTTTGGATACCTGTTAAATAATTGATAGACGACGCTTGATCGTAAAAATCTTGGGCACTCTCAAATCCATTGATGGGGGCAGAAAAGAGTTCATCAAAATCTCGCCAACATTTTACTTCCGATAAGCGACTCATATCAATGACACCAGGGAATTGCGCTGCTTTTAATCGCATTTTTTCGGATAGCTTCGTGTAGAATTTTCTTTTATAAAAATAACTCTTTGGCTCATCTAATAGTGCCGCACTGGAAGTCAGATCACAAGGTGCAGAAATGGCGACCCCTCCTTTTATAGCTTTGGGTACGCTAGCTCCATGAACGCCTAAATACTTTAAGGTAATATTGCCGCCCATGCTAAAGCCGATTAAATGAATACTTTTATATAGATTTTGTGATAGGGCATGTTCAATAACGGTTTGAATATCTTCTATATCCCCGTGGTGGTACATACGCAGGTTGCGATTCATTTCCCCACTACAGGATCGACAATTCCACGCCAAGGCATCCCATCCGTTTTCGTTGAATAATTTGACGGTTCCCTTTACATAATGTCTATCCGAATTGCCTTCTAAGCCATGCGTCACAATCACTAATCTATCCGCAGCAACTGTAGCTTTCGACCAATCGATATCTAAAAAATCACCGTCCATTAATTCTAATCGTTCTCTTTGATATTCTACGCCTTCTATCTTTCTAAATATAGAAGGGATGATGGTTTCTAGGTGCCGACTAAAAAGATAAAATGGTCTTTTGGTATAGCTTGAGTTTTGTATGATTGGCATGTGATGGATTCGTCTTTTAGTAATTCACTGCAAATTTACTCGCTTTTCTGAGGAATTGATTGGATAGAAGCAAACTACTATTTTATCTTCCAAAATTTCTATTTTTTTTGTATCTTTCCAATTCTAAATCTAACAGCTATTTCATGACCGTACAACTCACCAAGATCGAGCATCGTGGGCAAGTCCGTATACAAGTGGCCTTTCCATACGACCCCGTCATTATTTCAACTATCAAACGTATTGACGGCTATAAGTGGAGCCAATCAAAAAAGTGCTGGCACCTACCCTACACTAAAGAGAGCTATGCTTTACTACAAAAGTATTTTGACCTCTCTTTATCTTCAAAGAAAAACGCGATCTCTAAAGATACAGGGCTAAAAGCAGAAACAGAGAAAGAAAGTATTTCCCTATTAAAAGAACATGGACCTAGTCCTGATCTTAAGAATGCAACATCCAAACAGGTCGTAGAGGTAGTACCAGAGCACGATTTTCGAGTAAAGGTATTGGTGCCTTTTGATCGAAAAGACTGGATTCAAAAAATCAAAAG
>CALJIY010000072.1 GCA_937973945.1 uncultured Saprospiraceae bacterium
AAGCTTCTGAACCGCTTGCGGATGGGAAGCCAAGAAGCCATTTTTATTAGAAGGTATTTGTGTCCTAGCACTTATAACAAATTAAGAATCACTAATGTCCGATTTTTTAAATAGTTTCTGCAAAAAAATCTTATCTTTTTAATTATAAAATTTAAAAGTTGTTTAAGAAATGTAGTTCAAAGTCTAAACTTGATTCTTAAACAGGTTCTTAGAAATCGAAATAGACTCTTCAAAATTGCTAATCTTTTTTATTCGACTACTTCTTTTTCAAATTCCAAAAATTCTGCTCACAAGATGTACAGTAAAATATTCAATTTTATTTTTATTTATATTTACCTTAAAATCAATTACTTAGTCAAATTTCTCATTATATACATATATTTTTATTTAATATTAATTAAACTAAACCTTGCTTTTTCTTCTTAACCATTGCATATTTGCATTATAATTATTTATAACATGTTTGATACTTTTTAAATCAAGCATCCTTACCGATTCAAATCCGATTTAAGTTAAACGTTCAATTCCTCAAACCGGCTAAAAAATAAATACCTATTGCTGATCAGCTGAGCTGTTAGTTTTCATTTATTTTTTATGCATCAATTTTTTAATAGCTAGATTTAATTTCTTTTTTTAAGTATAGACTACCAAAACGGTAGCTTCTTATTTATCTGCTATTAAACAAATTACCAGAACGTGCAAAATTCCCCAATAATTTAAAATATTTTCCGTCAAAGTCTTTTTTGTTTGCTTGTTATACAAGCTAATAAAAACGTGACTTTGGAACAGCTCATTCTTCAAAATTACAAACCCTTTTACAGGTATTCCACCAGTAAAACACTTTAGGGATTAAGATAAATAACTACCCCTTTTTGGGTAGCTTATTTATCTCCTAATTTTTTAAAATCCTTCCAGGATGTTTCCTGAAAGGTAATAACACTATTGGTTTTGCAGATCTACAAGTGCTAGTCTTTCCAAGACGATAGCATCTAATACGCTATGTAGTATCCAGCGCCTAGTTAATTTTCTTTCAATTGTCCTAAACTGCTAGTCAGTCTTTATAGCTGGAATGGTAGCTAGTACAAGAGAGAGGAATCACATATGAAACACTATAATATGAGCCGTAAGAAGCAATGTACGTCTGTGCCGTGTATTGAACGGAACAGAAACGCTATTACCCATTTCAACTCGGGGTTTATTAACACCATTTTTACAAAGCAGCTAGCAGCGCTCTCGTTTGCGTTCTTATGGCTTTCTTTTCTAAGCGCTTCCTCATTTGACTTTGTTATTCCTATAAATAACAATCAGATTACACACACATTAGTGGATTGTGATTCCCTTTACTCTTTTTCTAGCGATACCCTAAAAACCTATTACAGAGATTCAAATACTCGAAATAGTATCATTACTTTTTGTCCCCAAGATGATCGACAAAGATTAGGGGTGTTATTTCGAGAATTTGATCTGTTCCCAGGAGATACCTTATTTGTTTATGACGGACCAGATACCAATGCGCCGCTTATAGATAAAGCTTCTGGTACAGGTATTGAAAGCGCATTTGGTGGCGCTGTATTTGTCTCCTTTAATCGAAACACCAATATCTCTAGCTGTATAACATTCTCTTTTCGTACCAATGGGGATCGTGATGCTGGGATGGGATGGCTCGCAGATATTAAATGCGCAGAAAGGATTGCTAATTTTATTCCGCCAATTATTCCATCTCAACAATTAGCTTGCGGCGCGGAATCAATTAATGTCACCATACCTGCGGCAGAGATTCTAGTAGAATGTGGTCCATTGCGATATGATTCTGCTATGGTTCGTATTATCGAATCTACTACTGGATTCCTTTGCGGAGAGACCTGTCTCTCTTTTGAAGAAGGGATGCAGTTGCCAAATCCATTTGGTGTAGGTACGTATGAAATCAAGTACAATGCTATTTTAGATACAAGTATTTCCACCAGTGTATTCTTTGAAATCAAAGCTCCTGAGCTTCTATGCAAACAAGAAGTCCTTGTTAATACTAATACAAACTGTGGTATCACCATCTATCCAGAAATGGTCATCGAGGACTATTGTTTTCCTATTCAGGAGATACTGCATTATAATATTTTAATTAAAGATGCCACTGGAAGCATCATCGCTCATGGTAGCACCCTGACAGAAGAATACCCTTCCTTTCCGCCTGATGTATTGATTACTTGTGGCGATGCTGGATATTTTGTAGAAATACAACAGGTGTATACGGCTAAGCAATTATCTGCTGTATGTGCCACTGATAAAGTGGTAACCATCTGTAGCAGCCCATTGATTATACAAGATCAAACCGTGCCTTATTTTACAGAAGGCCCTCAAACAGATACCCTATATACTTGTGATTTTGAGATTGACGAGATATTGAATAGCATCAGCAGGCCTAATACGGTAGATGCCTGCGGTACAAGTACTGTCACTTTAGAAAACACCACTGTTATAGGAAATAGTATGACCTGTAATGCCCCCTCTACTTATCTACTTCATTGGCTAGTGACCGATGCTTGTAATAATTCCGCTAGAAAGACGGACACCCTGATTATACAAGATCAATCGCTGCCATTCTTTACAGAAGGGCCTCGAACAGATACCCTATTTACTTGTGATTTTAATATTGACAATGTGTTGCTGAGTATGGCTCCTCCAATTGCTTTGGATGAATGCGGTACAACTATCGTCACTTTAGAAAGTACTAGTATTTTAGAAAATATGGCAACTTGTAGTACCCAGCCTAGCTACGCCCTACATTGGTTAGTCGTAGATGCTTGTAACAATGCTACAAGAAGAGTAGATACCTTGAGGGTGCTCCGCCCAAACGTTGGACAGTTAATTAATATTCCTTTAGATATTATAGCCGATTGCTCGGCACCAAGCCCTAGCAATACGAATAGAACAGAAGACAATCCAATCGGATTACTTAGCGGTTTGCAGATTAATGGGCAATTCCAAGTAACGGACACCATCTCTCTTGATGAAAATAATCCCACATGTGATTTCCGTTTACAAGTAAGAGATATCGGAACTGCAACAGATTGCGGTGCTATGCGCCAACGCATTTATGAGCTAATTGACCAATGTGATCCACAAGGAATTGCAGTACTAGTAGATACGCAATTCATCGAAATAATAGATACTATAGCACCAACTTTTACGACGTGTAACTTCTCTGCATTAGCTGACGCAGAACAGATTGTTTTACCAGCGAATAGTTGTCAAATAAGTCTCGACTTTCCATTACCAGAAGCGACAGACAACTGCGATGATAAACCAATTGTTAAGGAGTTTACCGTACAAGAATTGGTAAACAGGGAATGGTCTACCAAGGCCATTTCCGTTTTTCAAACTAGCTTTAGCATCGGTACTTTTAGAATTGGTTATGAGGCATCTGATAAATGTGGCGTCCTATCCAATAGAGATACCTGCTATAGATATTTGACGATTAAAGATACTATTGCACCAGTTGCTATTTGTCAAATCAGCCAAGAGATTGCTTTAGGTACAGATGGCACGACTACTTTATCTGCTACGATGCTTGACGCTAATAGCAGAGATAACTGCGGTATCACACAGCTATTGATTAAAAGAAGTAATTGTTTAGATGGAGAAATGAGATTGGATACCACACCGCTCTTAAGAGATAGTATTGACTTATCAGAATGGTCCATGGACGTATCTTTCGAATGTTGTGATTTATTTAAAGATGTCCTACTAGAATTATTAGTCATTGACGGTAGTGGCAATTATAATAGCTGTTCTACCATTGTAAATCCTGTAGACCAGGTACAGCCAAGCTGTATGGCATTAGGACCGATCACCCGCTCCTGTGGAGAGTTCCAAACGACAGACATTGGAAGACCAACGGATTTAGATGGAGATAATCAGTTTGATGTGGATGAATGGCTGCCCTTATTCCCCACACAAGCCTTCTTTTTTAATCAGCAATTCGGAGACCCTAGTGAACTTTGTAATGATAATACAACTTGTATTACCCCAATCATAGAACAAGAATACCAACTACTAGAAGGCAATTGCCAAACACTCCAAATAAAACGTAGATATAGAGCCATTGATCGCTCTGGAAATGCTACACCTTGGGTGGAGCAATCTATCGATTTTATTTATGAGCCAGACTGGGTCATTACATTTCCAGCGGATGAATTTACCAATTGCGATATAGATAAAATGGAGGTCCCGCCATCTCCTATTCAAGAAGGGACTTGTGATGATTTTACTTGGACCTATAGAGACTTCGTAGTACGATTTGAATCGGGGAATATCCAGCATATTACTAGAACTTATTCCATAGTAAATCAATGCCTAACAAATGGAGATGACCAATGGCTAACGATTGGTAGAGAAGCAGATGATGATGATATTGTTCGTTCTCCAAACATCATTACGGCCAGTCAGTATCCAGCAGAAGATCACTTTACCTATGTACAACTTATTCGCTTTGTAGATAATGATGCGCCTTTCTTGGTACTTGGTGAGGTAGATAATGTCTTATTAGGAAAAGGAGATGCTGCCCCTTTTGAAGAAGAAGATCAAACATTTGGCAGCAG
>CALJIY010000073.1 GCA_937973945.1 uncultured Saprospiraceae bacterium
TTTATGGCATTAGCTTGTTATTGGTCAGGACAAAAATATTATGCGATTCCTTATCCGTTAGCAAAGATGATACGCTATATATTGATTGCAGTTGGATTCTATTTTGTCAGTCTATGGATGGAGACACAATTACTAGATAATACCTTTTTTGTGTTGAGTGTCAACACCTTTTTATTAGCAGCGTATCTAGGGCTTGTCTATCTAATGGATGGTAAGGAGATTAAAAAAATATTGGTAAGCTAAAATGAAGACAAGGGGGGGCGTTGAGCAACAAAAAGCGTTTCCGTTTCTGCTACCCAACCACAAAATGGAGGGCAATGACCAAGTTTTAGTCAAAATTTAAAGGACTGAAGTATGAGTGCTACAAATATTAAAATAGATATAGCCGCTACCATCGAGCCTATTTTTTGATAGAAGAATTTTCTAGCTTCTTTTTTCTTATGCAAGTAAACAGGTGTATTCAAATTTTCATCCACGCCTAATTCATAGGTGAATCCGGCTGATTTATTAGAGACTTTCAATTTACATAAATGTTCGTCAATACAAAAAGAATAAGTCTTTGACTCCTGTACATTAAAATCTACTAGCATTACTTTAGAATTACAGTGTACAACTAAATGTCCAGAATCTGCGCCGTGCAAGATGCCAACAACATGTTGTCTTCCGTAATCATCCCAGTACGTCCAATGTGATTGATTCATTTTAGTGGTGTTTGTTCATAGTTAAGAACGAGAAACAACTTACTTATAATAGTAGTTTATTCTTAATTGTAAGGTTGTTTAGGGTTCTGTAGGGAAAATCCCTAACTAATAAGTAGCCAATAAAACTTGCAGGAATATTAAAATATACGTAGGTGTAGGTTAAAGACGTGGTATGTAGGACAAGGTTAAAAATGCCTGTTGCATCCCTTATTGCTTTTCAAGATACAGCAATTTTATAAAGAATGCCATTGATTCCTAAATATTAACATTTTTTGAGCTACAAAGTAAAGGCAGACCAATAGCTACACTTACAAATAATGTACATTTGCGGTTTATTTGTATTTAGTAACGACAAAATAGTCTCATCCAGATGACCAATTTATTTTTTCGTCGTTACTTGGAGGGAATTGGATAGAAGTTTATTTAGAGATAGTAGACACGGAACAAATAACAAATGACAGGAGAATTACTTACATATATAGGCATCTTTGCCGTTAGTTTATTTGCTTTATTACAAGCATCAGACTTTTTTGTGGCATCTGCAGAAAAAATTGGATTATCCTTTGGGATTCCTCCCTTTATCATTGGGGTTACCGTAGTTGCATTTGGTACATCCTTACCAGAATTAGCCTCTTCTATTGCAGCCGTTGTAGAAGGATCTTCCGACATCGTCATAGGAAATGTGGTAGGCTCCAATATAGCAAATGTGGCTTTGGTTTTAGGCTTAGTCGCTATCATAGGAAAAGAAATTAAAGTGCATGACACCATTATGCATGCAGATATTCCGCTACTCGTATTGTCTGCGTTTTTACTTTGGTTTGTAGTCTATGACGGGAAAGTAACGATCTTTGAAGCCATCTTTTTATTGATTGCATTGGTCATCTTTTTATTACATTCTCTAACAGGTAATAAAGAGGAAGAGGTGGAGCGGCCAAAAATTACTTGGCAAACAATAGTCATATTACTAGCAAGTGCCGTGGTGATTAAATTTGGTGCAGATTATACGGTATTAGGAATTGTTAAACTATCGGGTTTAATGGGTATTGGTTCTGCCGTAATAGCGCAAAGTTTGGTGGCATTGGGTACTTCCTTACCTGAAGTCTTTGTCAGTATCGCTGCGATTAAAAAAGGGCAGACGGATATGGCCGTTGGCAATGTCCTAGGCTCAAATATTTTTAATACCTACGCCGTCATGTCGATCCCTGCATTTATTGGTCCTTTGGTGATTCCACCAGATGTATTACAATTTAGTTTGCCATATATGATTGCCTTGACGATTGCGCTAGCCGTTATGTGTATCTCTAGGACTATTTGTAGGTGGGAAGGGTATATGTTGATTTTATTTTATGTTTTCTTTTTAGTGAAGCTTTTTGCTTAGGTAATAAGTTAGAAAGTTCAAGTATCAAGACCAAGTTCAAAACTCACAAGCCGTTGACAACCAAATTTGTATAGAACTACCGTCGTATTTTGACACAGTTTATTTAACAATCTTCAATACTTAGTTATTTTCCATCATTCTTTTTGTGTTATTTAATAACTCTACAAATTCACTCAACATCATTGCTGTTGCTCCCCATACGACCTTGTTATATACATCGAAATAAGGAACGTTTTTTATCGCCACTGTCCGTATTGTTAAATCTTTGATCCGTCGATTCTTGACATCTAAGAGCAACTTAATTGGTACTTCTACAATTTCCTTTACTTCCGTTTCTTGTGAAATGAAAGAAGGCGTATAGCTTAAAACACCCAGAAAGGGATGGACATGAAAGTTGCTAACGGGGATATATAAAGGGGTTAATTTTCCTAATAAGCTAATATCTTCTCTAGGAATACCGACTTCTTCTTCTGTTTCCCTTAATGCACACGCCTCATACGTTTCTCCTTCTTCTAATTTCCCTCCTGGAAAACTCATTTGCCCACTATGTTGGTCCTTATTGTTGGAGACTCGTTCCATTAATACCAAATACCATTCTTCTTCTTTTACATATAATAGACATAGTACGCAGGCTTTCTTTGCAGTATTGGGTACCGTAGGAAATTTGGTTCTATTCCCAGAGGCCATTTGGGCTTGTGCAGCTTGACCTGGCAGCTTGTTATCTAATTGCTGTTTTAACGCTGTGAGGAAGTCGGTATTTGTTATACTGTTTTTTGTCATGGGGTTAAATTAATTAAAGCTCTTCTAGTAAATCAAAAATACAACAGGTCGTTTATGCACATCGGGAAGTGTTGTTTTTTTCCAGTCTGCAATTTGCTTAGTAACGATATATTGAGAAGACAAGGTTAGGTCCATTGCAATACAGAAATGCGTATGCCCATTTAAATGTTTAAAAGCTTGTTCAATAATTTGTGTATTTCGATAAGGCGTTTCTATAAAAATTTGGGTCTGTTTATATTTTTTTGCGGTAATTTCTAGACGTTTTAATTCTTTAGGAAGCTGCTCTTTTTTAGGCGTTAAATAGCCATGAAATGCGAATTGCTGCCCACTCATTCCAGATCCCATTAAAGCTAACAAAATAGAAGATGGGCCTACTAATGGAACCACTTCTATCCCTTGTTGATGTGCTAATTTAACGATCTCTGCACCAGGGTCTGCTACCCCAGGACAGCCTGCTTCCGATAACAATCCAATATCTATTCCATCATTGGCATCCTTTAAATATTGCTGCCATTCTGAGGGATCAATCCGTTTATTTAACTCAAAAAACACCAATTCTTGAATAGGAATAGGATGTTTAGTAGCTTTGATAAAATGTCTAGCTGTCTTTGCTTTTTCCGCAATAAAGATGGACAAACCATGTATAATATCCAATACATATTGAGGCAACACGGCTAATCCTTCTGCTCCTAAAGGAGTGGGTAGTAAATAAAGTTTACCTTTTGGCTGCATTTTGAGTGATTTTTTCTAATTTATTCGGACATTACACGCTAGGTTTCTGCTTTAAACGTTTAAAACCCTATATGTTTTAGAAGCGAGAGCAGAGAATAGAGACGTATTCCGTTTAAACCTGCCAAGGCACGCAGGCAGGAAACAACGAATTTCGTCTGTTCTGGAAAAAATACGCCTCTATTCTCTGCATACAAATTTCAAACATACTCTTAAGAAAACAATAATACACACTAGGTAACGACAAAACAACTGCTTTTGCGTTCCAAACAGCAAGAAATAAACAAATGGCTTTTGACAATCCTCAAGAAGACACCCCTTCTTTTTTAGAAAAAGTAAAGGATCGCCTACGTCCAATGTATCATAAATGGGTCGCATTCAAAACAGCTCGTCCTAAAACAGCTTGGCTTGGCCTAATTGGAGGTAGTACTTTTCTCTTCGGTTTTATATTCATATTCACCTTTTATGCCCTTATTCGATTCGAAATCATTGATGAGTTGCCTAGCGGCAATGATTTAGCAGCTATAGAAAATAGCATTGCTTCAGAAGTCTATTCAGAAGACCGACAATTATTAGGTAAGTACTATATTCAAAATAGGATTAATGCCAACCTTGAAGACATTTCTCCTGTCTTGGTCAATGCCTTAGTTGCTACGGAAGATGCTAGATTCTTTGAGCATGGAGGTGTCGATTTTAGAAGTTGGTTTAGGGTATTCTTTAAATCAATCTTATTACAAGATGATGATTCTGGAGGAGGTAGTACTTTAAGTCAACAACTAGCTAAAAATTTATACCCAAGAAAACGCTATCGTTTTTTATCCCTACCTGTAAATAAGGTTCGAGAGATGATCGTAGCTAGGCGGCTCGAGCGCATTTATAGCAAAAAAGAGCTATTGGCGATGTATTTAAATACCGTCTCTTTTAGCGACAATACCTTTGGTATAAAAGTAGCCACTAAACGCTTTTTTAATACCAATCCTAAAAATGTACGAGCAGAAGAAGCAGCGGTATTAGTAGGCATGCTAAAAGGAACAAGTATTTTTAATCCAATCAATCATCCAGAAAGATCGCTAAAAAGAAGAAATGTAGTCCTTAGCCAAATGAATCGCTATGGTTATTTAGTGGGCAATCCTATTGATTCCCTCCAAGCTTTACCGCTTAATTTGAGCTATAAGAAAGAAGGGAATACAGAAGGAACAGCTACCTATTTTAGAGAACATCTACGACTAGAGTTAAATAAATTATTAAAGGATCACAAAAAGGAAGATGGCAGTAATTATAATCTATATAAAGATGGCTTAAAGATTTATACCACAATTGATTCTCGTTTACAGCTCTTTGCAGAAGAGGCGGTAGCCGAGCATATGCGAGATTTACAAGCCACTTTTTTTAGGCATTGGAAGCAAGGAAAACCATGGGGAAGTGATAAAGAAATTCAAAAAATAGTAGAACAAACCCCTTTATACCAACGGCTCAAAAAAGAGGGAAAACCCAAAGGGATTATTGATGAAGTATTAAGACAACCCAAGAAAATGACCATCTTCACTTGGGATGGCGATCAAGAGAAGGAAATGAGTGTCGTAGATTCTATTAAATATTACCAATCTTTATTGAATACTGGTTTTTTAGCAACGAATCCTAGAGACGGTCGAATCAAAGCTTGGATAGGGGGTATTGATAATAAGTATTTTCAATACGACCATATTAAATCTAAGCGTCAACCAGGTTCTACCTTTAAGCCATTGGTTTATGCTGCGGCACTCCAACAAGAAATTCCACCTTGTGAATATAACTATAACCGATTAGTTACTTATACAGAGTATGATGATTGGACACCAGAAAATTCAGATGGAAAATACGACGGGGTCTATTCTATGGAAGGCGCTTTAAGTAATTCCGTAAACGCTGTTACGGTCGATATGATGATGCGCGTAGGCATAGCGTCGGTAAAAACATTGGCTCAACAAATGGGAATTAGTTCAACTATTCCTGATGTTCCCTCCATTGCCTTAGGTACAGCAGAAGTCTCCTTGTATGATATGGTCCAAGTGTACAGCACCTTTGCGAATCAAGGCGCGCGTCAAGCACTTTCTTTTATTAGAAGAATTGAAACAAAAGAAGGGGAAGTCTTAATAGATTTTGACGAAGAAGAACGGGTTACAGAACAAGTGTTAACGCCAGCGCAAGCTATGATGATGACCAAAATGCTACAGTCGGTTGTGGATAGTGGTACCGCTCGTCGGCTTAGATTCAGGTATGATTTACAGAATGATATTGCTGGAAAAACAGGCACTACTCAAAACCATTCTGATGGCTGGTTTATTGGATATACACCTGATTTAGTAGCAGGTGCATGGGTAGGGGCAGAGTCGCCTGCCGTGCGATTCAGAACGATTACTCTTGGGCAAGGTGCTAATACCGCACTTCCGATTTGGGGTAGATTCATGAAGAAAGTTTATGGACATCCTGCTTTTAAAGCTTCTTATCAATCTACTTTCCCTACACTTCCTGATTCTATACAATGGCAAATGGATTGTCCCCCATATTTAGCTGACATGCCAATTTATGAAGCCCTTCCTTTACTAGAGGGAGAAGAAACAATAGAGAATGTGTTTGATTGGATTTTTAAAAATAAAAGAGGAGAGGAAATAAAGATTAATGAAGGGCCCTCTACTCAAGAAGAAAACAGAAAAAAACAAACTCCGAAAGCTAAAAAAAGAAGGACCAAACCCAAGAAGAAAAAGAAAAAGAAAGGGTTATTTAAAAGAATTTTTGGAGGGAATTAGAATTGGGAGGATAGGGCAATTTTATTAGAACACGGAGGCACAGAGCGCACAGAGGTCTATAGTGTGCTCCGTGCTTCCGTGTTCTAAAAAAAACAAGTATCTCTATTACTCTTTCAAGACCTGCAAACGCTCAATCTCCTCTTCCCCAGCCTTTACCACAAGTACATACTCGCCCTTCGGCAATTGGCTAATATCCAAAGATTTTAGATAATTCTTAGGCTCTTGATTGATTAATTGATTGCGGAATACTTCTTTTCGTCGGTCATTAAATAATTGAAAACTAACGGCACAATCTTCAAGAATCTGGTATTTGATTTGTACCCGTCCGTTATTATCTACCGTCACTTTTTGACTATTCTTACTTTCCCCATCTAGTTTAGGAACAGGGGGATGGTAATAACTTACTTGGCCATTAGTTGACTTATATTTCAATCGGTATTTTATATATTTTCCCTGTGCAGTAATACCTAAGCCTGCATCTCGAAATTGATAGGTAGGGTTTTTATTGCTATTATTAGATTTGCCTTGCATCTTCGCTATTGTCATATAAGTACCCCCACCTATTGATCGCTGTATTTCGTATTGCAATTGCATAGGTTCTCGATTAGCTAGCCAGTTCACTTCAATATCATTTCCTACTAAGGACGCATTAAATTGCTTTATCTCTATTGGAGGAATCGTAGTTGTTCTGGCGACAAAACTATTGCCTGTAAAGTTTTGAGTACCATAATTAACAGGGCTAGCTGCCCCTTTATTTTTCACATAAATCGTACTTTCTCCATTGGGACTCCATATGTTTAATTGCGAGGGAATCGCAAACACATTAAAAGGATCTGAATGAGGCACTAAATCTGCTCCATCCGTTTTCACGGTCCGTATCTCTATACCATCCCGATCTATGAATAACCACTTAAATTGATTGAAACTACCACTTGCTCTAGTCCAAGGTTTAGGATCATTAGCTGCCCTCAAGGGAGCACCCCAACAGCCTTCTCCTAGATAGATCGTACCATTTTCATCATCTCTAGCAAATCCTTCATAGCTATTAGGCCCTTTGGATGGCTTAATTGGGTAGGTCGTCTTCACAACATGCGCATCAGATTCTACGACTACTTGAACTTTAAATTTATGAAACAAGGTTGCCCAGTTTAGTAACTGTTCATTCTTTTCTGGTTTGCCCTTTGTATGTGGTCTAATGGTGTGGTGGTATTGTGCCATTCTCCACTGTACAGCAGTATTTTGTTGTAAATCATTCGCCAACCATCGTTGTTGTTTGCCACCAGCAGGAATTAAAGAATTTAAAGTGTATACCCTCAATAAATCAGTGCCAAAAGTAAAAGCATAAAAGACATCTTTTGTATGCACATCAAATAAATCCATTAAGGTTTTATTAGCATATTCGTGGTTTCCTCTTGTTACAACAATAGGTGTTAGCTTACCATCTTTAGAAATGGTGTGCTGCCAATCATCAAACCATACAGGCCATTGCTTATCATTATCTGCTCCAGTCATATCTCCACCAAACAAGACGAAATGAGGTTGTAATTTACCGACTAACTTATTAGCATTAATACGTCCTTCTCTGTGGTTTCTAGAATCGCCACCAGCAATAATTGAAAGACGAGTGTATGGAGAGGAAGGAGCCGTTTGAAAAGAATATACTTTAGAACTGCCTCTATTGTCATTGACTTTAAAAAAGTAACGCGTATTGGGCGTCAAGCCTGTCAAGCGAACAAAGTGATTATTCATACCCTTGATCTGGAGTACTTTATCAGGTATTCTAGCTTTTGCGTATCCTTCAAATCGTTGCCCTTGTAACTGGTGAGGCGCATAATAAAGAACAGGATTAGTGCCGACTATTTGATCCCAAGCTACAACCATAGAGGTAGTTGGGTCTTCACGCCACATGCATCTAAGTCGTGCTATTTCTGCAAAAGCAGTATCCATACAGACAATAACAACAATTAGAATTAGTACTATATTTTTTATATTCTTACTGAACATCGCAGGCTTAACTATTTTTGATTACAGCAATACTGTAATATTGGAATTTAGATTTCTGGTTGCTGAAAACAGCTATGAGGTTGGAGACATTATCTAGGTGAAGCTTTTTTTAGTAAACGCAAAAATTGCCCCAGAAATGTATTTTTTCTCTTATATCATTATTTAATAACAAATTTAATACGTAAGCCAAATTTATTCAAACTCAAGTTAAACCTTTAAACAGACATTTCGTTGATTTCTATTGTTAAGGTACTTTTAAAGTTTAGTGGATATTAAGAATAACATAAGGATCACAAAAATACTAAATTCACCTTCAATAAGCCCCTTTAAAAAAGGTCCGTTTATAGGATAAGTTGTAATTTTGCAAAACACAACAAAAAAATAGTAACAATATCATGATAAAAGATACTTTAATAACTGGTTTGATTCAAAAAGAATTGCAGCGCCAGAGAGAAGGAATTGAATTAATTGCTTCTGAAAACTTTACTAGTCAAGCCGTTATTGATGCAATGGGCACTTGTTTAACAAACAAGTATGCGGAAGGATACCCAGGCAAAAGATACTACGGTGGTTGTGAAGTAGTAGATGAAATCGAACAACTAGCGATAGACCGTTTAAAAGAATTATTTGGTGCGGAGTATGCCAATGTACAGCCTCACTCTGGTGCACAAGCAAACGCCGCAGTATTCTTGGCATGTTTACAACCGGGAGATGCGATATTAGGTTTTGACTTAGCGCATGGTGGTCATTTATCCCATGGTTCTCCTGTAAATTTTTCTGGCAAAGTCTATAAGCCGTTTTTTTACGGTGTTGAAAAAGAGACAGGGCTGATCGACATGGATAAAGTGGAGCAAAAAGCAATAGAAAACAAGCCTAAATTAATCGTTTGTGGCGCTTCTGCTTACGCAAGAGATTGGGATTATGCTAGATTTAGAGCGATTGCGGATAAGGTAGGGGCTTTATTACTAGCAGATATTGCTCACCCAGCAGGTATGATCGCTACTGGTTTATTGAATGATCCAGTTCCACATTGCCATATTGTAACCTCTACAACGCATAAAACACTTAGAGGACCAAGAGGGGGAATCATTATGATGGGTAAGAATTTTGAAAATCCTTGGGGTCGAAAAACAAAAAAAGGCAATCCAATCAAAATGTCTGCTATTTTAAATAGTGGCGTTTTCCCTGGTATGCAGGGTGGTCCTTTAGAGCATGTCATTGCCGCAAAAGCGGTTGCCTTTTACGAAGCATTACAGCCTGAATTCAAAACCTATGGAGAACAGGTAATTAAAAATGCAAAAGTAATGGCTAGCGCATTTATGAGTAAGGGCTACGAAGTTATTTCAGGCGGCACAGATAATCATTTGATGCTAATTGATCTTCGTTCCAAAAACGTTACAGGTAAAGTAGCAGAAAACACTTTGGTTCGAGCAGATATTACGGTTAATAAAAATATGGTCCCTTTTGATACACAGTCTCCATTTGTTACTTCAGGTATCAGAGTTGGAACTGCAGCTATCACAACAAGAGGGTTTAAAGAGGATGATTGTTTAAGAGTTGTAGATTGGATTGATGCTATATTGAGTGATGTAGAAAACGAACACTTAATTTTAAATACTAAGAAGGAAATCAACCACTTTATGGAGCAATTTCCACTATATTCAGAGACAGAGGTAGTTGCCTAATCTATATTTTAAACATGCTTTAAAAAAGCCGCTTCAGTAATGGAGCGGCTTTTTTTATCCCTAGCAGGGAGATAAGGAAGTCTAACTGTGTGTTTCTTTTGAACACAGAGGCACAGGGACACAGAGATTTTAGTCTAATATTTCTTTACTACAAAAATTAAACTCAGTGCCTCTGTGTCTCCGTGTTCAAAAGACGCACCTAGCAAACCTCTGTATCTCTTGGTTTGGTATTTGTATTATTCAATGTGCGTAACCTCTTTAAGGTTTTTATCGTCTTAACAAAGTATTCTAATTAAGAAGTTGTTTAAGAATACGCTTGTAAATATGCCTAAACAAATAAACCTATCCACACCATGAGCATGATATACCTTTCAAAATTAACGATTTTTTTATTCACTCTTTTTTCTGGAATTATCGGGGCGGCAATCGGCTGGTATTGGAAAAAACGAAGTGAAGGTACTTGGCAAGAAGATTATAAAGTAATAGAAAAGGAAAATAAAACACTTGCAAAAAAAGCAAAGAAAGCGGATAAAGATAATGTTCGTTTAAAAAAGCAGGTAGATAATTGGAAAGAGAAAGCAGAACATGCTGAAGTTCAATACAAAGAAGAAGTAGCCAATGCAAAAGAACAACTAAGTAGTTTCAAAACAACGGAGAAGCAACAATTAGAACAAATCCGCCAATTAGACTCCGTTAATAAAAATACTAAGAACAGCTTAGAACGGCTAGAAAATGCCCATATCAAATTAAAGGAAAAGTATAATTTAGATATGGCAGATCTAAAAGAATGGCGCAAGAATAAAGATAAGTTTAATCGAGAAGTAAAGGATATAAAGAGTCAGCTAAAAGTAGCCAATGAAAAGGTACTCCGATTAACAACGCTCAGTACAAAACAAGCAAAGGAGATCGAAGAAAACAACGCCTTTGTTAGTAAATTAAGAGGCTTAAAAGCTAGGAATAAGAAATTTGCAGAAGATATTGCTTATTGGGAAAAGAAGCATTTTGATACGCATCATGAATTGGCTGCGCTTAAAATCAGTTTTGAAGAATTGACCAATAAGCACCAAGCTCTAGAATTACAAAGCCAATCTGTTAATCAAAACAACCAACAGATGTTGCAGAAGGTCCAAGATTTTAAAACTCGATTCGTGGATGTTCATAATAAATACCATCAATTGTTGGAGGCTAATAAAAACTAACGGTAGAGAATTCCTTCGGAATTTTTGAAAGTTGAACACGGAGTCACAGAGGCACGGGGTTAAAATTATTCTCTGTGCCTCTGTGTCTCCGTGCCTGCCTGCGTTCCTTGGAAGGCAGGTTCAATCTTATTTATCTCCTGAACTCAATAAAATCCGCTTAGCCGCTACCCCTTCCACTTTCTCCCTAGAATAAAAGACAGGAAAAAATTGATCCTGTGCCCAAAGCTTAAATAAATTATCATAAAACGGATCATCAGGATTGCCTGATTGTCCAGGGCTGTTCGTCCCTAAACATTGATCCCAATCGCCTGTATCTACGATCATTCTGAAAGAAGCACCACTGGATTGATTATCGTTTCCACCTGTACTACCTACGGTATATCCATTGCCTCCTCTAGGCATCGGTCCTACATCTAATTTTTTCCTAATATCCGCTTTCACCGCATTACTCATTGGGTGTTTTAAGTGGATATGTTTATATTTTTCTTGGCCGTATTGCCACTTCGTCATATCCGTTCCGAGCTTTGCGTTTAGACTCGAAATTGCATCTTCTAAGGCACTTAATAAAAATTGATCCCTTCCTTCTAGCGTGTTTTTGCCAAATTTATTATCAGGCGTTACTAGCCAATCTACCACTCGTTTTAATTGGATATTGAAGTAAGGTTGCACTTCTTTAGGCACCACTAAACTCGTCATGTTTTTCTTTAATGCATTTTCCCAAGCCACATAAATTCCCGCCTCTATAGAGTTTTTATCTAGCTGATAATCATTCCAGTTTACTAACATTTCTCTAGCCTTTTCTACTTGGGAATTAGATGCCTGTAAGTACTTCAACAAAGGAACTAAATTACGCGCAGGAACAGAGTAATAGTCCGTCTGTAAAGCGGCCATATCCATTAAAGAATGTTTCCGCCCTGTGTTCAAAATTTCTGATAAACGATTGCCTCGATATGGATCAGACCATTGATAGGCAAGCGTATTCTTGTGCGGATATTTAACGGAGGTAACATTTTCATTAGCGGTGGCAAATATGCCACTTGGAGGGTTATAGACATTTGGTTTCTCTATAATTGGCAGGTAACTATCCCACTCATATCGTCCATCGCCGGGCACGGGAACCATGCCACTAAAATTAGGTCGAACAGGAGCAATTCCGACTGCTTGCCAACCTATATTTCCTTCTTTATCTGCCCAGATCATATTCTCTCCCGGGATGTGGCTATAATTACAGGCTGCTCTAAATTCTTCGAAATTTTTCGCTTGATCCATTCGCAAACTGGCTAAGTATGGAGAACCGCCTACCTCCTGCCAGCCACATCGAATAGCATAAGCAATATTGTTTTCTGTATCTTCAAAAACGACCGGACCGTGGTGCGTATATTTATAGGTCACCGCTTCTGAAGCTCTTCCCTTTACGGCAATAGTATCTTGTTCTAAGATCATATTTTTCCAAACCCCGTTGTATTTATATTGATTCGGATTATCTGGATTCACTTCATATACATACAGGTCTTCTGCATCAGTTCTAAAAACCGTTAGTCCCCATGCACCATGCTCATTATGCCCAATAGAAATGCCTGGAATCTCTGGCTCGCCCCCACCTATCACGTTCCAGCCAGGCGCTACTAAATGCGCCATATAACGTAGCGATGGTGTAGACTGTGTACGATGCGGATCATTCGCCATCATCGGGTATCCACTATGTGTATGATCTCCTGTGACGACCCAATTATTACTTCCCCAATATTGCTTTTCTTCTTCCATCATATAGTCGTACGCAGGCTTATCCGCCTCCGCAAGATTTTGATAATCTTTCCAATCATTCGCCGCATCTCCTATTAAATCTTGTGGTTGAAATTTTACAGGGCGACGGTAGGCATTGTATAGTCCTAATATATCTTTTAGTAGCCATTCTGGTTTGATCTTTGGGTCTAAGTCCAAGTTCGGATCATGTGGATGAAACCAATTTAATTCCTTCGTTTTCTCTACCCCCATCAAGGCTACTTGCCGACCAACATTCAATTCCGCACCTATATTTCCTAACAAGCCCTGGTGTCTAGAAATAACCACTTCAGGCGTCCATTTTTGCGGTTGGATCCCAAGTAGTTTAAATTCTATAGGTAATAGCGATGGGTCTTTTTCTGTCAATGCAATATAGGCATTCACCCCTTTCACATAAGAGGTGATAATCAATTCCCCTCTTTCATGATAGTAATTCATCTCCTTCTTCATATCTCCTTTAAATCGGAATAATCGAGTACCTATATCCCTTTTCAATTCTCGTTCGCCTAGTATTTCTGCAACCGTTCCATTGGTTTGCCGCCGCCAAATTTCAAATTGAAATAGTCGATCTCTAGCAGCATTAAAGCCTTGGGCAAAAAATAAGTCTGCCTCATTTTGTGCATAGATATGCGGGATGCCCCATTGATCTACAATGATTTCGACGGATTCATTAATGCCTGCTATTTGATATTGTTCTTGGTTCGGATCACTGGCTTGTGACCATAAGAAAAGGTGTGTGCATACTAATAGTAGGCTTAGTAGTGTTGGTTTCATTATGTTTTGTTTTGTTTCTCTAATTTAGTATATCTGACAAAGTAACCGTTTCCACTAATCGTGTGTTTTTTACCACGGATTCACGGATTAGGTTAACTAAAACGCTTATAATCCGTGAATCCGTGGTAAAGAATGTTAACTACTTTTGTAATTAAAACACTTATCAATTCTAATGCCGCTTCCGCTTATTATTCTTATAATCCATAAAGACAAATTCGCCCAAGCCACTCAAGCCACTAAAGAAAGCTTTACCATTATTCGTTTTTGTGAACTGCTCTACAAAGTTGACCAGATACGGATCTCTAGCAATCATAAAAGTCGTTACAGGAATATCCAATTTACGGCAGCGAGCCGCTAGATTTAGCGTCCGACTAATAATGGTCCGATCTAATCCAAAGCTATTCTTGTAATATTTTTTTCCTTTTTTAATACAGGTAGGTTTTCCATCCGTAATCATAAATATTTGCTTATTCGGATTTCTACGTCGACGTAATAAGTCCATTGCCAATTCCAAACCAGCAACCGTATTGGTATGGTAAGGTCCTACTTCCAGATAAGGCAAATCTTTTACTTCTATAGACCAAGCATCATTTCCAAAAACGAGAATATCTAAGGTATCTTTTGGATAGCGAGTTGTAATCAATTCCGCTAATGCCATCGCTACTTTCTTGGCAGGAGTAATCCGATCTTCTCCGTATAAAATCATGGAGTGAGAAATATCAATCATCAGCACTGTACTCATCTGACTCTGATAGAAAGATTCTTGCACTTCTAAATCATTCGTTGTTAGTTGAAAGTCTTCTATCCCGTGATTGATTTGCGCATTTTTCAGCGATTCCGAAATGGCTAAATTATCTAAGCTATCCCCAAATTCATAAGGACGCAATTCAGCCGTAGTCTCATCTCCACGCCCCGAATATCGAGTGCTATGCTTTCCTCGTTTAGCTTTTTTAAGTTGTCCAAAAATATCTTCTAATGCTTTCTGGCGCAATTGCACTTCCATTTTTTTAGAAGGTTTAAATTGCCCACCGGTCCCATCTCTTGGATCTTGCTTGATATAGCCTTTTTCAATGAGGTCATCAATGAAATTAGCCATCCCATAGTCATCGGTTGTCAATTCGTATTCTCTATCCAATTTGGTCAACCAAGATAGCGCCTCACTGACATCTCCTGATGTGTGAATCAATAGTTCTTTAAATAGATTTAATAGCTTATCAAAAGTGGAGCCTTCTTGACTTGGTACGTATTCTGAGAATTGAAAACCGATCATAGGGAATGATTTAATTTGATATATTCAACATATAACACTATCTCAAAGGAATAGTTGCTATCCATTCTTTGATTCTTCTTACTAAAGATACGCTGTTTTTTACCCAATTGAAATGATTGAGAGGCTTACCAGCTATCTCTTTTGTTAGTTTATAGGTGGTGGTGGGATTATTGGGGTGAAATTTTTGGTATAAATTTTTAATGGCTGCTTCTGGAGCCATCCAATCGTCTTCAATTATCGTTGCAAAAACAGGAATACTAGTCTTTTTCAAACTAGATTCGTAATCAAAGTCATCGCCTATTATTTTGAATTGCCCAGTTCGTCCTAAATAGCTCCAATCTAAAAGGGCAGTCTTGGCTCCTTTTCCTCCAAATCCAACCTTATCACCAGGGAAATAACCGAATAGTCGACTTAACAGTGGAAATACTTGGATTCCCATGAAGGTTTTCCACTTTTGTCCCCCAGACCATCCTTTATAATAAACAGAACAAGAAGCGACTAGTAGTAAGCCCTTGACCTTATTGGGATGTTTACTAAGGTATAAGCTCGCCACTTGGCCACCCAAGCTATGTCCTAATATAAAGATGGCTTGCTCGGGAAACTTTTCTTTCACCCTAGCTATTACGACCTCTAAATCACTAATCATTTCTTTATAACCAAAATCTACTTTTGAGGAGGGTCGTACAGAAGAAGTTCCTAGTCCTCTCAAGTCTGATAGAACGCAATTAATTCCATTTTCAGCAAAAACCTTTGCTAAAGGTTGGTAAAATTTTGCCCGTACGCCCATTGCTGGAAGTACTAAGATTACAGGAGCGTTTGTAGGATCATCAATGGATGTTAAGATGCTTAATTCTACTGTTTCTGTATCTGGTAAAGACACCGTCAACTGTTCCATAACTAGTTCTTTTTTCCAAATATAAGATTTGTTTGTGTTTTTAAGGATTGCTTCTTAAAATTCTATTACTTTTTTAAAATCTATTCTCTATATTCACCTGTAATATTAACTCAACGCAAAATAAACCCAATGAGAAAGTTCGCTTTCCTACTAGTTGCCATCGCCATAACTTGGTCTAGTTGCAATGTATTATTCCCAACCAAAAGAGATATTAAAGTCCTAGTTTTTTCCAAAACAGAAAGCTTTAGGCATGAATCCATACCAAATGGAATAAAAGCCATTACAGCATTAGGCATAAAGCATGAATTCACCGTTGACACCACAGAAGATGCCTCCATTTTTAAAGAAGAAACTTTAAAAAAATACAATGTTGTTGTGTTCTTGCATACAACTGGTGATATTTTAAATGAAGCACAGCAGTTAGAATTTAATCGCTGGATACAGTCTGGCGGTGGATTTGTAGGCATCCATGCTGCGGCAGATACTGAATATGATTGGCCGTGGTATGGGGAATTAGTAGGGGCTTATTTTAATGGGCATCCACTAGATCCAAACGTTCGGGATGCGGTGGTTCGGCGAATAGATAAAGAACATGAGTCTTCTGCTATGCTGCCTGATGACTGGGCTTGTAAGGACGAATGGTACAACTATAAAAATCTAAACCCGAATGTAACCGTCTTATTGAATCTGGATGAATCGACCTATGAAGGTGGAACCAATGGCGAAAAACACCCTATCGCTTGGTATCACGAATTTGATGGCGGTCGGTCTTGGTACACTGGATTAGGACATACCGTAGAGAGCTTTGATGACCCCTTGTATTTGGAGCATTTATGGGGTGGTATCAGCTATGCTGCGGGGGCAGGTGTGCCTGTTGATTACAACAAATCGACGGTTGCACCAGAAGAAAATCGTTTTGTCAAAGAGGTCTTAGCCGATAATTTATTTGAGCCAACAGAATTAGAATTATTGCCTAACGGCGATCTCTTGTTTACACAAAGAAGAGGGGAGCTAATGTTATACGAAGCGGATTTAGAAGATACCAGGATTGTTCATAAATTAGATGTGCATACCGGACATGAAGATGGTTTGATGGGGATTGCACTCGATCCTAATTTCAAAGAAAACAATTGGATTTACTTATATTACTCTCCTGCTGGAGAAGAATCAAAGCAACACCTTTCTCGTTTTGAGTACAAGAATGGGATATTAGATACGCTATCAGAGATCGTCGTATTAGAGGTAAAAACCCAGCGGAAGGAATGTTGCCATACTGGTGGATCAATAGAATTTGGCCCTGATGGCTTATTGTTTCTGTCTACAGGCGATAATACCAATCCTTTTAATTCAGATGGATTTTCGCCTAGTGATGAACAAGCAGATAGAGCACCTTGGGATGCACAAGGTTCTTCTGCCAATGCAAATGATTTACGAGGAAAAGTCTTACGAATAAAACCTTTGGCAGATGGAACTTATGAGATTCCAGAAGGAAATTTATTTCCAAAAGGAACGCCTGATACTCGCCCAGAAATATATGTAATGGGCTGTAGAAATCCGTATAGAATTGCGATTGATCAACGAACAAAATATTTGTATTGGGGAGATGTTGGCCCCGATGCAGGAAAGGATAGTTTGGGCCGCGGTCCAAGAGGATATGACGAAGTGAACCAGGCTAGACAAGCGGGCTTCTTTGGTTGGCCTTATTTTATTGGAAACAACTATGCCTACAACAAGTATGATTTTGAAAC
Organism: uncultured Saprospiraceae bacterium; assembly: GCA_937973945.1. Classification (GTDB taxonomy): domain Bacteria; phylum Bacteroidota; class Bacteroidia; order Chitinophagales; family Saprospiraceae; genus JAFMDF01. The sequence continues at coordinate 17,732 of CALJIY010000073.1, forward strand.
CAAAAAATCTTCCGATCCGAACAATCCAAAAGCCCCTCAAAATACCTCCCCCAATAACACAGGTATCAACACGCTACCTCCTGCACAACCTGCCTACATCTGGTATCCTTATGCGGAGTCTCCTGACTTTCCGTTAGTTGGCGATGGAGGGCGGAACGCTATGGCAGCAGGAGTTTATTATTATGACGACTACGCCGAAACAGATAAACGATACCCTTCTTATTATAATGGAAAATTATTTACCTATGATTGGATGAGAGGTTGGTTTATGGCAGTTACAATGGATGAAGCAGGAGACCTTACAAAGATGGAACGTTTTCTTCCAAGTATGAAATTTAATAATCCAATGGATGTATTATTTAGTCCAGATGGAGATATGTATATGCTCGAATACGGGACCTTGTGGTTTGAGCAAAACCCGGATGCTCGATTAGTTCATTTAAAATACATTGCAGGCAATAGAGCGCCTGCCGCAAAAATAGAAACAGAAGTAATTGCAGGTGCTGCACCTTTATCAATTAACTTTAAAGGAGGGGCATCCAAAGATCCTGATGGCGATGAAATTACTTTTGAATGGTCTTTCGATTCAGAGGAAGTACAATCTACCGCTGCCGATCCTGTGCATACTTTTGATAAAGCAGGAGAATATGAAGTTAGCCTAACAACTACAGATGCCGCAGGAGAAACAGCTACCGTTAAACAAACTATTCTAGTCGGCAATGACGTACCAACGGTTGATTGGAAAGTAGCAGGAAACACTTCTTTTTTCTCTGATAATCAAGTGGTCAATTATGAAATATTAGTCAAGGATGAAGAAGATGGAAGTATTGGCAATGGCATTGACCCCAACCGTATTAATGTCTCTATTGATTATTTAGAAAGAGGAAGCGACATCACAGAAATAGCGCAAGGGCATCAAGCCATGTTGGAAGCCTCTAATTTTTTCTTGGGTAAAAAATTGATGGACAATTCAGACTGTGTGACCTGCCATCAATTAGAGAAAAAATCCATTGGCCCTTCTTATAAGGATATTGCATTGAAATACAAAACAGATAAAAAAGCTGTTGATTATTTAGCGGGGAGAATTATCAATGGTGGTGGTGGCGTATGGGGCGACCAAGCAATGGCAGCTCACCCACAGTTAACTCAAAATGAATCGAAGCAAATGGTTCGATATATTCTTTCTTTAGAAGGCTGGCAAGGAGAGAAAAAAGGCTTACCTTATAAAGGGTCTTATGTTTTAAAAGACCATATTGGTAAAGAGGCCGGTGGGGTGTATATGATGACGGCTTCCTATACCGATAAAGGCGGCAAAGTAATTGGTCCTTTAACAACAAGAAAGATGCTACAACTTCGTTCTCCAAAAATGCCTGCCGTAAATTTCACTACCATAGAGAAGGCAGCAAAAATGAAATTAGAACCTGGGCAAGTACCAGGTGTAGAAGAGGAATTAAATTTCATTATTGGTAATAAAAACGGTTATGTTTCCTATAAAGATATTGGCTTTACGGGTGTTCAAGCTATAGATCTAACGATTATGCAAGCTGCTGCTTATTTTGGTGGTGGAGCGATTGAGTTAAGAATAGATGCGCCTGATGGACCTGTTATTGGTAAAGTAGATGTTGTGCAAGGCTTGACCGACATGGGCGCTGATGTGCTTAATGTGGCTATTGAAAAAACGGAAGGTACGCATGACTTGTATGTCTTTTTTGATGCTAAGGATAGCGATAAGCCTGTTTGTACTTTGCTTACTTTAGAATTTAAGATGGGAGAGATTCAGTAACTTGATGAATTCATCCGATCACTTTTTGAAGTGGTCGGATGAAAAATTGAATATCTACTTTCCAACAAGAAACTTTCCTTTACTACCATTCCCGTCTTCATCTATCAAATAGTAGAAATATAATCCAGCCTCAAAGTTTTTTTGATTGAGTATGTATTCCATTCCAGTTATTTCTTCCAAGACAAGCTGTTGTCCAGCAGTATTAGTAATTCGAAGGGTATAATCTCTATTATCAGGATTAGAAAAAGATAATCTAGATTCTTGATATACTGGATTTGGATAGACCCTAGCTGCGTTATCCAACATAGACGTTGATCTAATAGAAGTATTCAATCCTTGATAAGCAGGCAATTCTACTACGTAGCAATCAATAGACTTTCCATCCTCTGCACCACTCCAATCTGATGCGAATAATACCCTAGTTCCTGTTGGACTTATCACCGCATGTGGCTCTCCCCAATAATCATATTCATCTTCGTCACTCCTGTGGTGTCCAATTCTACACACTTTAATATCTCCTTCTTCCGCTTTAGCAATAACTAATTCCTGGTCCAATAAAGACTGACCATCTTTATCATAGCCCATCATCGAAGCCGCTACCCAACCGCCCTCTGTATTTTTATGGGCTAAAGCAGATATATGTGTGCCTGACTGTGGATAATCATAGCCTTGACTTTGACTAATCACAGGAAAACAGTTTCCTGTTTCTAAATCATGTGCAATAATATCACCAATACATCCACCTTGTGGTCCTTGTGCAAATGCAATAGAAAAATAACCGTCCTTGCCATTAGGTAGTTGACCAATACAAGCATGTTCTGTTGACTCCTTATTTAAATTCATCATTGGATTTCCTTCAGCATCATATATTTTATTTCGATGAAAAAATCGTTCTCCGCTTGGTGCAACCGCTGGTGCTACACGATCTACATCATCTATATTAAAACTAGTTAAGTCTCCAGTTGAAATATTGTACATATAAGCCGTTTCATTACTACACCTAAATGAAAAGATATTCGAATCCCAAGACATCATCTGTATATCATTACCCATTTCTATTGATCCATTACAAGCAGATATATCTCTTAGGTTTACGATAATAGATCTATCTCTAGATCGTACATTATACTTAACAAAATCATCTGTTTGAATATCGGGGTAATATAAAATGTCAGGATCATTAAAATCCCAAAAAATTTGTTCTAGGTCTATTGGTTTAAAATCAGAAAGTACCCGAATAAATTGATACGTTCTCCCATCAAGTAATATATGAAACCCCTTAGTTCTATCATACAAAATCATTAAAGATTCATCCGCATTCCAAGCCTGTACCGTACTATACATTGGCACAACGACCTCTCCATCATTAGATTTCGTAATTCGTCTAATCGTTGTTCCAAAAGAAGGATCTACATAGCTGTCTAAGTAGCATGGCTTGGGAATATCCTGCATTGGATGCACCTCTAAATCGTTAATTTTTAGGCCTTGTGTTAAATCTTGAGCAGTGATTATTACTGGTAGGAAGAATACTAATAAAATAGCTAATTGCTTCATAATTGATCGTGTGTAATAGTTTGGTAAAGCGGGAGGGAAGGAAGGTGGGTTGGTATTTACAATGTTTATATCACTACAACTATATTATCGAATTTAATGCCATTCTTAAATTTTAAAAAAAAGTGGACTTATTTATGTAAAAAAGGACTGCATAACATCTTAACCCACAACAATACCTCTATTCCATAAAAAATATAAAAATCATGAATTACATCCTGTCATTAGTATTAACAATAAGTTTTGTATCAATTAACTTCTCCTCTCTTAAGGACAATGCCTCAGATAAATGCAAAACCGCAATTGAAGCTGCTGAAAGAGACTATGCTAAAAATACACTAAAGTATTACACCTTTGGTATCGCTTCCTTTCCTAAACAAGAAATAAAGCTAGACATCGGTCCCAAAGTTGAAGTCGTCTCTTTAGGATGTATGATCAACACGCATCAAATCTGTTACAATCAATATGTTGATAGTTTGTTGATTGCCAAAACAGGCTTCGACTTTTATGGCTTAGCACAGTAATAGCTACTACTTAGGTCTTCAGATCAAACCTTCGAATACCAAGCTGGACGACTAACAACGACTTTTTCATAAATAGGGCATTCCTTTCCATGTGCACCAGGCAAATAGCCGGAGCTCATCAAGAATTCATTGGTAATCTCGCCGCCTGTGAATTTGAACGTTTTCTTAAATAATTTTACCCACTCGTCTTTTGTCTTTGGATGGTGATGATCTAGCCATTTCTTAAAAGAACCATACTCTTTTTGTAAATTGATAATTTGATTGGCATTATGAATCGCCGCATTTACCTTCAATTTATTGCGGATAATCCCAGCATCTGCTAGTAATCTTGCCCTATCTTTTTCGGTATATTTAGCTACTTTTGAAATATTGAAATTGGAATAGGCTTTTCTGAAATTATCTTTTTTATTTAAAATAGTCGTCCAAGATAGACCTGCTTGGTTAATTTCTAATAGGAGTCTTCCAAACAATTCATTATCATTGTCTATAGGAAAGCCATATTCCGTGTCATGATAATGCCGATTTACGTTATCATCAGCCATGTTAGCCACGGTATTACAGTAAGAGTTGGTTGGTTCCATATAATGAGATTAACTTGAAATTACACAAAGTATGAAAAATATTAATCGCTATGCATTATTTGTTCTAGCAATTTTGTTAGTAGGTGGAGTCGTTTATTATTTAAGTGATATCGTAGCTTACATATTAATTTCTTGGGTGCTATCTATGTTGGGACAACCGATTATGCGTTTTTTTATGCGGTTAAAAATTAGCAAATTTAGGCTAGGTCCTAATGTAAGTGCCGTTTTAACCCTGTCTTTTTTCTTAGTTATTTTTGCTGCTTTAATATTAATGTTTGTTCCTTTAATAGCCGAACAAGCCAATAATCTTTCGAAAGTAGATTATGCTGCTATAGCGAATGCTCTAGAAGAGCCTATTCAACAGTTCAACAATTGGGTTGCCAGAATGGGGATTGTGCCAACAGGCAAAGATCCATCCACACAGGTCCAAGAGGCTTTGACTGGTTGGTTTGAGCCTAGCAAAATTGGTGATTTGTTTAGCTCTGCCTTAGGTTTTGCAGGTAATTTTTTAGTCGGCTTTTTTTCTATTGTATTTATCACCTTCTTTTTCTTAAAAGAGCAGAGTTTGTTCTTAAATTTTTTACAAATGCTCGTGCCTACCGAATACGAATATAAAGTAAAAAAAATAATGACAACTGTCAGTAAGATGCTGACTCGTTATTTTGGGGGAATTGTGTTTCAAGTTTCTATTATTACCCTGCTAGTTTCTGTAGCCTTGTCTTTATTGAGTATTCAAAATGCTTTGTTAATTGGGTTCTTTGCGGCCTTAATTAACGTCATTCCCTTCGTTGGTCCTGCTATCGGTGCAACCTTTGCTGTCTTTGTTACGATATCTTCTAACCTGAATCTTGATTTCTATACAGAAATGCTGCCACTAATAGGAAGCGTGGTAGCTGTTTTTGCCGTCATGCAATTGACGGATAATTTTATACTCCAACCTTATATTTTTTCAAATAGTGTTTTAGCGCATCCGCTAGAAATTTTTATTGTGATTATGATTGGATCAAAAATCGCTGGCGTAATGGGTATGATCTTGGCCATTCCTGGATATACGGTCATTCGAGTTATTGCTAGTGTCTTGCTGAGTGAATTTAAAATCGTTCAACAGGTTTCTGATCGGATGGGGCTATAATTCGGCTGGCTTGTTAGATATAATTCAACGCGGATTTTCTTTGAAAATACACAAATTTATTTTGGTTTTTTTAGGTCGTGAGCAATGTTGACATTTATGACAAATAGAACGTGACGCTCGCTAGCGCAGTGGCTCCGCCTTGTGCCTCCTATTATCCAAGGCTTTGCCCATACCCATCAGTCTAAGAGACGGACTATTAATGGCAGAAACTTAGAAAGTGGCTGTCATATTGGTTTCTGGGAAAGATGACAGCCATTTTGAGAATTTCTGCCATCTACCTTCGCTCTATAACTAACTGGTAATCAAGGATCTTTTCTGATAGCCGGACAACTATCGGCGAAGTCTTGCGTTAGCGATGCAAGATTTACTTAAAAATAAACAAATAGATTACATTTTGCACAATATAGGTTAACTTAAATGTTAATATTTATAACTTTTTAGTGTATTTATTGATTATTATTCACTATTTTAGTTATATTTGTATTATCATTTATGAAAAAACCTAAAACCATGCTAAAACACCTCATTAACTACACCCAACAATTTTTAGAAGCAACGTACACTGCCAATTTAACCTCCACTAACAATACGCTTTCCAAACAGTCTGGTACCTACACAGATAGTATTTTGGATAAACTCAATCCATTAATTCATGGACACAGCCCTAATTGGAAACCGACGAAGGAAATGATTTGCGCCATGCTAAGTTCGCCGTCTACTGTAATCCAACAAGCAGTAATAGATCTAGCATCGAACAACCCTAATTTCTTTTTTAGAGATTCTTTTTTCATAGAACAATTAGCGCTAGCACAACCTGCTATTTTTCATATTTTTTTTCGATCGAATGCCAGCAAATTCAAGCTTGATGCTACTACAAAAAAGCAACTCCTTTTACGCCTAATGACAAAAATGATAGCTACAAAATGGGAAGAAGAAGCCATTGTTCTTCGACAAAATATTCAATCCTATTTTATGGATTCTTTACCCATAGTTACTTTGGGACAAGGAATGATGTTACTAAAACATCCCTTAGAAAGTGGTAGATTATTGGGAGCAGATATTTTAGTAGCGCATAAAGAGCGAGTACAGTTAATCCCAGAAACGGTCATTTACAATTTATTAAAATCTTCTGCGGTTGCTATGCAGGAAAAAGGTTTAGCAATCTTAGCCTACCGTTCTGTCGATACCATTTTAAAATTTATTCCGGATGTTATAGAATTGATTGTTTCTGGTCATAGTCAACTAAGAACGGGGCTACAAACCATTATTAGTCAAATAGCAGATCGTGCTCCTTTACAGGCGATTGTGTTGATGCGTTACTTGTTGCCATTCCTACTAAAAGAGGAGTCGCATAGCGGCACTCATTTGTTTATAGTAGCATTGTTAAATGGTCCTTTAAAAAGTTCGTTAAAACATCTTTCTACAGAGACTATTTATACTTTATTAGAATCACCAAACACTATTGCTAATACATTTGGAGCGGGCTTATTAGTACAAGTAGACCTGCATCAAGAATCCTTATCCGACATTATTTGGTTAGCTGACCATGAGCAAGCAAAGGTTCGCCAATATTGTTTTAATTATTTTACGGAGCAGGTAGATCGTATTAGACAAGAAAAAGAAGAAGCCTTGCGCTTATTAGATGCTAGATGGGTAGAGAGTCGTCAGTTTGCGTTTGCTTTTTTTGCCTACCACTTCAATATAGAAGATTGGTCAGCACAATTATTAGCAACAGACTATCTAACAACTACCGTCCATGATAATCCTGCTGAATTTAATCGAATAAAGCCCTATCTAAAAAATATTCTAACCCAATTTCATAAAGGCCATATTGTCAAGGAAAGTATCTTCTCTTTTTTAGAAAAAGAAGCCATCCATAACGAAGTGATTGCCCAGCAAATTCTTTCTTTCTTAAAAGAAATTATCACTAGAAGTCAAGATAAGGCTCGGTGCTTACAGGTTGTTCATCAGATTCATCGGGTGTATCCTTATTTGCCTGGAGCGGAGGTATTTAGGAAAGTACGTGCATGACAGGAACAATACTAATGCTTATCTTAAACAGGTTGTTTCACCACGAATTCACTAATTTGTAAACTTTTCTAATTCGTGAATTCGTGGTTAATCTTTTGCGCTTGCTAAGCTCGTGTCTTTTTTATCATGAAATCATTAATTTGCATACTTCTTAATTAGTGATTTCACTCAAAAAGACCTTCACATGCAAAAGCCAAGACCTTATCTATTAGCGGAAACAAATTGGAAAGCCGCTAAATCAACAGACTATAAAGTAGCCGTCCTACCTTGGGGCGCAACAGAAGCCCATAATTACCACATGCCCTATGGGACTGATAATTATCAAGTGGATTATGTCGCCGAAGCTGCCGCCAAAATAGCTTGGGAAGCAGGAGCAAAAGTCATCGTTTTGCCCTGTATTCCATTTGGTATCAATACAGGACAATTAGATGTCAAGCTCTGCATGAATGTAAATCCTAGTACCCAATTGGCTATTCTTAAAGATATCGTTGATGTATTAGCTAGACATAAAATAGATAAGCTAGTGATCCTAAATGGCCATGGTGGAAATAACTTTAAAACGATGATTCGAGAGTTGTCTTTTCATTATCCAGATGTGTTTGTTTGTTGGGCGAATTGGTTTCAAGCCGTCGATTGGAATAAGTACTTTGACGAACCAGGAGATCATGCAGGAGAGATGGAAACTAGTGCTATTTTGCACATTGATAAAAACTTAGTGTTACCTCTTTCAGAGGCAGGAGATGGACATGCCAAGAACTTCAAATTCAAAGCCTTTAAAGAGGGTTGGGTAACTGCACAACGTAAATGGACACAGGTGACTAAAGATACGGGTGTGGGAGATCCGAAGATGGCTACGGCGGAGAAAGGGAAGATTTATTTGGAGGCCTGCGCTAAGGAGATTGCTTTGTTTTTGGGGGAGTTGGCGGGTAGTTCTAATGATGATTTATACGAGTAGGAAAATATATAGTATTCTTCTTCAGAAATTACAGCCCAAAAAAAATAAAATGGATACAGATATACTGAATAGAAAAGGTTCAAGAAAAGTAAAAGACATTCCTAAAAACATTGTAAAACTATTAAACGAAGGTAAAATAGAAACAGTCAATTTAACGGAATGGCTTGCAATAGACCATTCAATTTTAATAGAAAATATCTTTCCAGACATAGGTATATCTAAAGATCTAACAAAGCATTTTTCTCAAGAAATTAAGCAGCAGAAGAAACCATCAACAATGAATTCTGTCAAATTGTTAGGGAAGTTGATTTATGAGCATTTTTCTACAAAAAAGGAGTATCAGAAAATTTATAAATATTTAAGTAGCCATACTTCCGATTCGATCCGTTGCTATGCTCCATATCTAATTTCACTCAATTCAAATTTAGACTTAAATGATAAGTTTAATCAAATAAAGTCATTAGTAGCAGATAAACATTTTGGGGTAAGAGAGGTGGTTTGGATGGCTATAAGGCCTGAAATCACTACCCATCTAAATGAATCCATTAATATTTTAAGTAGTTGGGCAGAAGATAAAAATGAAAATATAAGAAGATTTACGACTGAAGCTACAAGACCCAGAGGTGTTTGGTGTAAACATATTGAAGCTCTAAAAGAAAACCCAGCAATGGCATTACCCATCTTAGATAAATTAAAATCTGACAACTCTAAGTACGTTCAAGATAGTGTGGGGAATTGGTTAAATGATTCAAGTAAATCTAAACCAGAATTTGTGATAGAATTATGTAAAAAATGGAAGAAAGAATCTCCAACGAAAGAAACAGAAAAAATTATAAAACGGGCAAGAAGAACCATTGATAAAAAATAAAAGATTAGCGAAAAACATTGCTGATATCAAAATGGTCGACTGCCCATAATGAGTAGTACCAGTTTATTAAACCAAAGAAAATAAACTCATGACATATATCTTATCCAAGTTAAAACCACCGTTAAAAAGTAGCCCTTTAAAATATCAGCTTACCTTTTTTAGTTTAAATATCAATTCGTTTTTTAACAACATTTTCTAAACAGGTCACAACTGGGCAAAAGAGTTTTAATTCTAAGGTATAGAATCTAAATTTTCATTTATGAGACAGGTATTAATTTTATTTATGATTTTTACTTTCGTATCTTGTTCGAAGGACATGACAGATACGACAGTCAATATCAGATTAAAAAATGTTAGTGATTTAATGTTTGAAAGTGCGACTTATAACTTCATACATTACGGAGAATTAAATTCAGACCAATTTACGGAATACAAACAATTCGAAAGTTCTTATAGATATGGTAGTTTTGAGGTTATTATCAACGGTCAAGATTATCATATAACCCCAATTGATTATGTTGGTGAAGAACTCCTTGAAACTGGAGATTATACATTTGAGCTTGATATTGACCAAAATGAGTTGAGGTATGAATTAGTAAAAGATTAAGTTAATAAAAGGTCACAAGACTTGAAAATAATTATTATGCACAAGAAGTCATCAAGAATTATAGACAGTAGTTTTTTCCTTTTTGTAATGGTCCTATTCCTTACAGCTTGCACTCCCGAAGAAGAAGTCAAGGTAAGCCCTCCCATCGAAAGCGTTTCAACTGAAATAATACAACCCACCCCTGTTGAAGAGGTAAGTCCAGAACCAATAACTTGGAAAAACTGGTATTTGTCTGTTCCTATAGATAGAGGAAATGGGAAAGCTACCTCTATAGGTTATCAAGATATTATTGAGGATAAGCTAACAGCTGAAGCGTCAAAATATTTCTATAGAAATGATGATGGGAGCTATACGATGTGGACCAAATTCACAGGGTTTACTACCTCTGGTTTATCGGAGCTAGGGGATAAATATTGTCGGACAGAACTTAGAGAGTATTGGAGAGGCAACCAAGATACTAATGACAACTGGTCGATGTCCACTGGAGTTCATATTCTTGAATCTACTATGCAGGTTGATTTTGTCGAAGGAAACGGTCGGACAATCGTAGCACAAATTCATGGAAAAGAATCAGCAGGAATCAGTGGTAATCCAGCAACAGTAAAAATCCGATGGAATAGCGGAATGATACAGATAGATCATTATACTCGACCAAATGAAGGCGATCCTTGGACTAGTAAATACGATAAAAAAGTTGACTTTGGCAGGGTAGATAATGAGCTGTTCACATTCAAAATCAAAATTGAAGGCGGCAAATTATTTTGTGCGCTAGTCTGTGAAGAAAAAGAGCTAAATATTGAATATACAGAATTATATGACTATGTAGGCAATGGCTATATCCACGAAAATTATTTTAAAACGGGTAATTACTTTGGTTGGCATGATGACTATGATAAAGCTGCACAAGTCGTACTATATAAAGTTCTGACAGAACATAGATAATTACTAATTTACTGAAACAAACAAAACCCGCTCATCATAATTTCCATAGTTCAAAATATTTTCAAAATCAATAGTTTAAGTTTCTTAGCAATTATTCCTCTACTTATTAAAGATCAACTCCCCATTTCTATCAAAGGGACTAGACCAACGCGCATCCGTATAAATAGCAGCACCAGTAAGCGTTTTTAGAAAAGCGATTAAGGCATCTTTTTCGGCTTGTGTCAACTGTAAATTTTGACCACTCTTCAAATCAGAAGTTCTTAATCGACTATTAAGTCTAGTACTATTTCTGGGGTCCAAAGGAATTTGGTTATAATGATCAATTACTGCTGCTAGGCTAGTTAAACTTCCATCATGCATTAAGGGACCATTGAGTGTTCCATTTGGATTCACCAAGTCTCTTAAAGAGGGGGATCTGGTATTCATAAGATCAACTGCTTTAGGATCACCAGCAACACCAATTATACCATTATTGCTAGTACCAGGGTCAATATCAAAGATAGGCGCTCTATGGCAGGGTTGACAATTTGCTCCATTTTTATCTTTGGGCATCATAAAAAGTCGTTTCCCTTCATTTTCCTGTTCCGTAAAATTAGGAAATGGCATCTCGTCATTAGTTACTTGCGCACGACCGACATCATATTTCGAATCAAAGGATTGGATGCTTCTTATAAATTGAGCCAATGCCAATTGAATACGACTTTCTGTTATCTGATAATCTCCAAATGCAACAGAAAATAAAGTTCGATAATAGTCAATACATTCCAATTTATTAATTAAGTCTTCAAAAGTCGGAGCTCCATTTATTCCACTAAACCCCATTTCTATATGGTCTTTTATAGGTTCTGTTGTTTGATCTTCTAATGTGGCCGCTCTTTCATCCCAGAAGAGCGTTACTGCTTGGGCGAATCTAATATTTACTAGTCTCATGACATGCCTTCCTGTTAATTCTTTCGATACGCCTTGACTAAGGACAGATTGATCCCCAAATGCGAAGGCTTGCTTGTGACAACTAGCACACGATATAGTATTGTTAATAGATAGATTTTTATCATAAAATAACACCCTGCCTAAATTAGCAATAGTATCATTCATTTGATTATTCGCTGGCGTATTATCTCTATTTATATAATTCGGTATTTCTTGATTCGCATAGTTGTAAAAATTTATTTGTTGACTTGTAGCACAGAAAAAGAATATAGTTGAAATTAGCACGAGTACAATCAAAATGTTTTTCATAAAGATTAATTTGAAAGTTTTATGGTATTTAAACCCTTTCGTTTCTGCTTATTCAAGGGATTGCTTGATGTTAAAAAATCGTAAAATAAAACTTAGGAATGATTACAAGATAGGAAAGAAGAAGAGGTGGTTTTTTAAAAATATAAGTATAGGTAGTAACTGTATAAGAAGAGGCATATCAATAGCGTATAAAACAATTTAGTTGGTAAGTTTCATTTAGAAACGAGCCGCTTAGCGTCTCTACTTTCATACTCGTACCAATATGGTTCAAGCACTTGTTCCTCATAAACTATAGGGTATAGATACTCCTCGTTTTATAAAAACCCAATAAAGAATAAGGAATTATTGCATACGGCCCGTCTCTTTATCCACTCTACTTATGTCATAAAAAAGACCTTTTCCAAACAGTGTCTCGAACATTCTCATCTTTTCCCACATCTTTTTGAATAAAAGCCTATATTTGATTGGACTAATTCTTGCTGCTATTTAAGTTATTTATAGATAGTAATCTTCCAAATTGTTTGAGAAAATTAAAGAAACCACTTCTTTATAAGACCTAAGCACTACATGAACAAGTTATTGATTTTACTCTTCTGCTGTTTATCCACTATAACGATCTATAGTCAAGACAGTAATCAAACTGCTCCACTGCTCGTTCGTTTTCAAGAAGGAGTAGATGGAAAAGCATTTTTTCGACAATTTCAAAAAGCTTCCAAAAATAATGCTGGTTTACAGATTGAGCGAAGGGTTTCTAAATTGCTTAATATCTATAAATTAAAAGAAGAACCCGCCTCAGCAAGTAACAATATCATTGAGGGTTTAAAAAAGAGTAAAGGAGTTCTCTCTGTAGGCTATGATGAGCCTGCAACCTACCGCAATACTACGCCTAATGATGACTTATATAAAGATCAGTGGAATTTAGAAAAAATCAATCTACCAGAAGTGTGGGCAGAGACAAAAGGTGGAACGACTGCTAATGGAGATGATATAGTTGTAGCCATTTTAGAAATGGGTGTCACCTTGGATCACCCAGATATTGCAGACAATATATGGACGAACACAGGAGAAACACCAGATGACGGGATTGATAATGATGGCAATGGATATATAGATGATTTCTTTGGTCTTAATTTAAATGACCTAACAGATAACCACCCACTAAAAAATCATGGTACAGAGGTAGCAGGGGTAATAGGTGCTCATACCGATAATGGCATCGGCATGGCAGGAGTTAATTGGGATATTAAAATGTTATTTCTTTCGGAAGTTGATTTTACAAGTGATGTGATAGAGGCCTATGAATATTTATACAATCTCCGAAAAAAATATAATGAAACGAATGGTAGGGAAGGTGCTTTGATTGTCGCCAATAACAATTCCTTTGGCTGGAATTCTAGGCCAGAAGATTTGCAATTTGGTATAGAATTATGTGAAATGTACAATTTCATGGGTAGTGTAGGTATCCTTTCCGTTGGTGCTGGTCCTAATGAAGATACAGATGTAGAAGTAGTAGGAGACGTTCCAACAAACTGTACTAGTCGATATTTTATAGGCGTCACTTCTACAGACCGTACGGACAACAAAAGAGGGGGATATGGTGCTACATCTATAGATATTGGTGCTCCAGGAGAAGACATTCCTGCCACCAGCGAAGCGGATGATTATTGTATGTGTTCTGGTACTTCTTTTGCTGCACCACATGTTGCTGGAGCTATAGGTCTAATGTATAGTGTCCAATGTTCTCAGCTAGCGAATGATGCCATTAATAATTCCTCTGGTACAGCTCGATTTATGCGAGATATTTTATTGGCAGGAGTAGATCCTATCTCAAGTTTAGAAGATATAACCGTTACGGGCGGACGGCTGAATGTACTACAAGCCATTAATAATTTGCAAGTATATTGTGGCAGTAATGAAAGTAATCGATTAGCAATAAGTAATGTTTACCCTAGTCCTGTAGAGTCAGAAATTACAATAAAGTATGAAACACCCGATTATGAGCCTTATATATTTAGTATTAATAATGCTTTAGGGCAAGTGGTTCGAACAAGGGTCATTACGCCACCTCGTTTTACAGAGCCTATAGAAACAGAAGATGTTAGTGGTTTGCCTGCTGGCGTCTATTTTGTGTCGTTCCAAAGAGAGGATAAGATAGTTGCTAAGCGATTTATTGTGCGATAAGCTTTTTCAGGTTAGAACTACAAACAAAAAGGCATAACGAAAATTTTCGTTATGCCTTTTTGTTTGTAGTTTCTCAAAATTCAGCCCTACTCGATTCTCAAATCTTCTACAAAAATATCTGGATGATTATCAGGATTAAAGACAAAATCTGATGCAGTATATTTTTGATTGGGTGTAAACTTCTTCACTTCCATCGTATATCGAGAGCCATCTTTGCTAAAAGCTTTTATCCTCATCACTTGAGTTTTCTTTTTATCAATTGTTACCCTCATTTTAGAATATTCGGAATCCCTATCTGTAGGCTTGAATTCAATTTGCTGAATAGCTACCCCATTTTCATAATCCTCGTTGATGAGTTGATAAATAAAATCTTCTTTTTCATAAATACGTAGCAAATCTTTAGGAGATAACATCTCTTCATCTTCTTCAAAATCATCTACATCATTAATTTGTACTTCATTATTGTTTTTCATAAACAGCCATAATGACTGGCCATCAGAATAAATAGCTTGATGTTCTAAATCCAAACGATATTTATCGCCCTCTTGCGCAATGCTCCCTTCTTGCACTTCTTTTTCTTCTTCTGGAATTTCAATAGTTAAGGTAAAATCTGCTGCTACCGTAGCATAATCTTCATACTTTGCACGCATTTTTTCCAAAATAGCCTTAGCTGCTGGGTCAGAAGCTTCTGGCTCTAACTGACCAAAACAAATAGTAGAAAAACAGGTAGCTAGAAATAATAAAAGGAGATTTTTCATTGACGATAGTTTTTATGTAAATGTTACTGCTTGGTTGTTTTAAACAACTTCTAACAAATGTCTTAATAAAAACGCATTTATGGTATTATCTATTCGTTAATACTTGAAAAAAGGCGTTAAACTTTATTTAAAAAAATAGAATATAAGGAATTATTTAAATTTCTTAGCTTTCCAAAACACGCCTACCATCAAAAATAAATTATCTATCCCCAAATTAGGTTGTTGCAAATTCGCATTAGATAGGTGTCTAAATCTAGTTTTGAGATGAAACCCAACTTGCTCGTTTAACAACTGATAATAAGCTAATTCTACATTGTCAGAAAATAAAAATCCTCGGTGTTGTAGGTCTGTTTTCAAAGATAAAAAATGTGGACCTACTCCTATAGCTGCTACAAATTTTCTTTTATCCGATTCCCAAAAAGGATACTGGATCCCAAGATTAACACCGAATTCAAAAGCCTTTTTAAATGCTTCTGGTGGAGTCGTTACTGCCAATTGGGGTTCTGCATAAAAGGACAGCCTTCGCTTTTTATTATTAAATACAGGAAAGCGAGTTGTAAAAAATAGTGGGTCGTAAGAGTAGTTTTCAGGTAATTGCTCTTGGACAATAGGGTAGCCAAAACTAATTTCAGCTATCTGAAAATCAGAAAATTGTCCCGATAAAAAGCAGGGCGTAAGAAATAAATAAAGAAGCGATACATAAAAAAAAGGGAATACCGTATTGGTATTCCCTTTTTTTATTCTAATAGTAGCGTACATAAATTTCTATTGAAAAGTAAAGGAACCATTTGTATTATTAAATGGTAAGGGAGTACCATCCGCCTGCATGACCTCTATCAACAATGGCTTGCCTGAAAAACGAATCCGAGACTTATTGGTATTTTCTCCCACTACTCTAAAGACTACCTGATAAAGAACCGTCCCCGCTGGTAAGCTAACCCCTTGTACAGATGGGTCATACCAAGCTAGTAAAAGATTGCCTTCACTAACTTCCCCTGTTCCAAAATTCTCATTGCTAAGATCTTTTAATTGATAGCCTTGAACTTTTTCAAACTGTAATATTTTAGGGTCCCAATTCATACTATATTGCATTGAGACTACTTTGCTAAAGTCCCCAATATTCACATCTACTGTAATCAAATCACCTCGCTGTCCTGATTCGTCAGAGGCACCAATAGTAAAAGGCGTACCAGAACTATTACAAGATACTTTTACGGATTGTGCACCACCATTAGCTACAATCTTGGGCTTGTTCTTAGAATAACTTGTAGCATCACCTTGCAGATTACTTGTAGGATATTGTTTGACATTACAGCCCTTAGGCACTCGTAAAGATTTTAAACTAGGTATCCCTTTTAGTTTGAGTTGCTCCGCCGTGTAGGTACCTGGTTGTAAAACAACCTCTTGTCCATGAAAACCTATTTCAGAATAGGCTCTTACTTGTGCCTGAAGGGAAAATCCAATAATCATGGATACAAAAAGCAATGTAATAATCTTATGCATTGGGTTATAATTTTATTCTTAATATTTGGAGGGGCTAATTGATATTACCTTCTATATAACGAAAAAGAAGTAAAAAAAGGTACGATAAAATAGTTAAGTAAATCTAAAATAATTAGTAAAGAAGATAGGAATAAATATAAGTGCTTGCCTACAAATTGTTAGGATGTACTAAATGGCTTTGTTTAATTTATGTCTAGTAAGTATTCAACAAATATTGTTGTTTGATAATCAAAGACTTATAAATAGCATGTTAGTCAAGTATCCAAAAGTTAAAATCTAAAAAAAATAGAATTAAAATTCTTTAATATAAATAATTTACTATAGTTTTATGACGTAATTAGGGTAGGTTGCACGCTTATTTTAATTACAGTTTTTAATACTGCTTTTATTGAGATTTAATAGAAAGCACCTTTTCACCAAGGGTGCTTTTTTTATGATAACAATAAGGCAAAAATTAAGGTAATAGCAGTAGCCACAAATCCTACCATAAATATATTGTACGAATTGGTTAAATAGCGATACTTTTTGTCCAACACCTTTCCAAGAAAATAAATATCCCTGGTCATATTTCCATAAATCAAAGCACTATCTCTAAACAATTCATCCATTGCAGCTTCGTATTCTTCAATATCTAAATGGACATAATTACCAAAAAATACTAGGTTCTTTTTTACATCCTGAAGATCACTTACATTTTTATTGATCGTTGTAATCTTAGGTCTAGCTGACAAAACCGCATACACCAAAGACGTCAGGCCTGTAATAGAGAAAATAATGACCGCCATCAAGACCATCGGATTGGTCTCTGCAATATTTTTATACGTCAATAAGGAAAGCAATACACTTAATAATATAGCATTCACACTAATCATAATATTAGCCTTATTATCAGCAATAGCACTTAGGTTGATATGGTTTCTATAATTCGTTCGGAAATAGGTTTGAATAGCTCGATTAGGCACCATTGGTTCTAGCTCTTCAAATATGTTTGGCCGACTAGGTGTGTCTATTACAATATCTCCTTTTCGTCTTAGCTTGTCTACCTGTTTTTTTAGGCTGTATATATTCTGAGCCAAAATAGGTTCAAAATGCGTTTTTCCATAAGTGGTATAAAACTTAGTACCCAATAAATTTTGTAGTTGCAAGGCCGTCCACTGTTCTTTAGAAATTCCTCCTTGATCCATCAAGTTCTGCTCTAATTCTAACAACTGTCGCTTCGCACCAAAACGATCTCCAAAATGTAATGCGTTCAATGCATCACTAAATAGTTCTTGTTCTTCCGTTGCTGGAGTCGTATTCCTATCTAATAAGCGGATCAAGTCTTTAATTTTCTCTGTCTTAGCTCTAGAATAGCCTTGTCCTAACAGGAAATCTTCGGCTTGACGAACACTAGTTTCTGTCGCACTTGAATAGTTTGATAAATAGCCCGTATAGCAAAAGAGGCCCGCAAGTTTGGCTAATTCTTTAGCATTATCAGAGGCTTTTACCTTTTCGCTAATATCTTCGATAAGCTGCAATAAATAGGTCGTCAATTCATAATTATGGTATACCAATCGAGGCGTACTCTTGGTTTTGAACTGATTAAAGACTTGTTCTTTTGCTGCTAAAAAAATACCTTCCACAGGCATAAGTTCTTTTGACTGAAACGTCATTTTGATTATTATTAGAGGCTCTTTTGGTAAAGAAGTTTTTGAATAACTTCAAAGAACGTTAATAAATTAAGAATTCTTTAATAAGAAAAATGATACATTTACTATATTTACCAGTCTCAATATTGCTTACTCGCTAAACTTTGTTTTGGAAATATATCCATAACAAGATACTTCTAGGCAATGCAATTTAGGAAATTTCAAGGAAAGCTACCCCTTATTTCTATTATCTGGATAGCTTTTTGTTACATAAAATATTAACTAAATACTTTATTTTAAATGTTTGGTGTCAAAATCAAGCAGATCAAAACCTAATTCTAATGGGGGTAAAGGAAGGTAAAAATCATGCTTTTCTGTAACTCTAATAGGATTAACAATTTCAATTTTTACTTATGGCAAATTTAATTGACCTAATCAAAGGACAGCTTACAGACAGCGTAATGGATCAAATTAGCGGCAAATTAGGTGCTGATCGTCAGCAAACTGATGTTGCTACAGACAATATCTTAGCTACTCTAATTGAAGGTTTAGCTAAAAATACACAGGATGAAAAAAGTGCAGCGGGTCTAGCCAATGCATTGGAAAAAGATCATGATGGTAGTCTTTTAGAGAATCTTCATGATTTAATTGAAGGAAAAGCACAGCAAACAAATCCTAGAGCAGCGAACGGTGCGGGTATATTAAAACATATACTGGGTGGCAATCAGTCAAACATGGTTGATGTGATCAGTGGTTTAAGTGGTTTAGGTGCTGGTAAAACAGGAAACTTAATGACTATGTTGGCTCCTATTGTTTTACAAATGTTAGGAAAGCAAAAGCGTCAACAAAATTTAGATACAGGTGGCTTGGCTAATATCTTAGCGGGTACCTTAAATCAAACTCGACAAACCCAAGGTGGTGCAAGCGGTGGTTTACTAAAAAGCTTATTAGATAGAGATGGTGATGGTAGTATTGTGGATGATGTAGCGGGTATGGTAATAGGAAAATTATTTGGCCGTAAGTAAGAATTGGAGATACTGTGCTTTTAGATGTTGACAGTAATGAACACCGAGGCACAGAGCGCACTGAGTTAGATGAAATTTACTCTGTGTGCTCTGTGGCTCCGTGCTCATTTTTATCAACGTCAAGCAAAGAACTCTGTATCTCTGTGGCTCCGTGTTCATTTTTTATACCTAATATAGTCTCCAAAGTAGGTATCAACTTCTCTGATCGCTCCTCGTTCAATTCCGTTTCTACTTTCTTAGTATCTTTTACTAGTCGCTTTCCTTTTTTAGCTAATTGTAGCATCTTTTCCCTTTCTGGTCCTGAAAAATTAGAGAATGTCCTTCGCAGTATTGGGAGTATTTCCATTAGGCGTTCTTCGCTCAAATCTGCTACCCATTGATCTAAAATAGACCATAGTATTTCGTTATAAATTAATAAAAGACCGCTTCCGTGTAAAAAGCCTTCAATCCATTGTGCACTGTGCATTGGTTTGTGGCCTTTAGATAATGCCAACATCATATTAGTCGTTGTGGCCTCCACAGAAAGTATTTCTTTATCAAATAATATTCTAGTACACAAGCCTGACAACATTCCATTATTCCCTTTTACAAGCTGCCCGATTGCTTGATACCATTGGGTAATATAACTTGGAATATTTAAGGTATGTATGGATCGATTGACTGCGATCAGTCTTTGGAAAACTTCATTTGTAGCATCCCCATCTAAGGATTTACAACTATTAGGCAAGCCGATACAGATACGTGGAATAATTTGATCAATAACAGATTGTACCGCTACGGTATTAAAATTTCTGGAACTTCCATATCGAATAATATTCACTAAAGAAGGCAAAGCATCCATTAAATTAAAGACGTCTCTAGTAATCGCTGATAAATCGCTTAGCTGCTGGGTTAAAGCGATGATAACTTCTTTTAAATCTGCATGTAATGCTTGCTCTATCAAACCCGTTAACTGAGCTAGATTTTCTTGCTTTTCTTTTGAGGAAAGAATATAATTCGTAGCTGCCTCATATACGGTACTCCCCCACATACCCGCCTCTATAATACGGATGGCAAAGTCTGGTTCCCATTCCAAATTCCAATGTTCTTTGAAACTTCCTTTGCTATACTTGGAGCCCTCAACAACTGTTCCCCATGGAATATCCAATATATTTAAACGGTGCAATAAATGGCTAGCTAATAAATTAGTTGGCGTTCTTAAATCTAATGCTTTTTCTATTTTCTCTGCCGCTTCATAAGCTTTTGTCAAACGGGCTGATTTAATATTCTTTATTAAATCCTGTTGCAGTGGCACTACTGGAATCGTATCGGGTACTTCCCCCATTCGATTGCCTATGATCAATTGTTGTTCAATCAAATCTAAGGGTGCCGTATATCCTCCACAAAAAACAGATACCGCTGCTTCCGATAACTCTTGTATACCTGGCACTGCAAGCGATCGTATCATCCCCAAAGAACCAGCTAATCGGACCGCTTCTATAACATGTGCGGAAGAGGCTTCTAAATCTTCTTTTCTAAATAACTTCGCCACTCTGGTCATCCAATGAATGACCACATCTTCAGGATGATCATACAGCAATTGATACCAAGCAGGAGAGACCACACCTGCTCCATAACCACTCATTTTGGACAAGCGTTTATAAGACCAAGGTACCCAAGTAGCTTTCGTTTTTGATTTTTTAACGCCTTTTAAAAATTGGTTATCATGCGCTGCTTTATAACCCTGCCACTTATCCAATACAGGGGCATGCCAAGCGCCGCAGACTACCGCTATTTTGGAAAAGCCTTTCTTTACCGCCGTTCTAATCACTTTCCGCATATAAGCTTCTCGCTGTAATTCCCTATATGACGGTGGCTTGGCAGCAGCACGTAGTTCTGTCATGAGCTGCAAGATCGTTTCAAAAATCGCAATTGGGTTGTCTGGATTTTCAAACATAACCTCCCACCAGCGTTCGCTATCTTCGTAACCTGCCAGTTTCGCAATTTCGCCAAATGGGTCTTTATAAATAGTGGTGTCTTGATCTGTTGTACCCGTCAATTGGAAATCTATGGCTTGTTGTTGCTCTTGTTGAGCCGTCGTGTCTAAAGTAAAGGCGTAGGTGCGTGGCAAGTCCATAAATTCTGTAGGAATATCTTGCGCTAAACCATATTTTAAGGCTTGCCATTCTGGAGAAAAGTGAGCAAAAGGAAAGTAAGCTGCTTGTTTTAAATTGGAAGGATTATAGACCAATAAAGCTACAGGTGGCACTAAATCTGGGTTGGCAATATATTCTATCGCATCATTGGCATCAGGCGGCCCTTCTATGAGCAGACAATCTGGTTGCAGTTCTGATAAGGCGGTCATTAAGCTCTTGGTAGAGCCTGGGCCATGATGTCTAATACCGAATACGTGTACCATTTAATTAGAGTAGAGAAGCGAGAGCAGAGAATAGAGACGAAATCCGTTTTAAGATAAATTTCTGTACAAGCCGACTTAGGAATTTTAATTGTCGAATTAAACAAGCAATTGCTGGCCAAAAAGAATGTGCTCTACTCTAATTCACAATACAACAGAGTAGAGAAGCGAGAGCAAAGAATAGAGATTGGATTCGTTTGCAAGCAACGAAACTTGGTTGTTTGCAAACGCATTGGATCTCTACTCTCTATTCTCTGCTCTAATTCAAAAGCAACACCCCAGATGCCATAAACTTCAACTCTTCTTTTGGCGCTGTAATCATGGCTATTTCCTCGGCAGATTTGCCTTCATCTTCTGCATAATGACGCAATTCATCCACTGGAGTAACCTCTTTGAAAGCATAGCCATCCATAATTACTTTTTTCCCAGAAATATCTTTCGGCATGAAAAATCCATAATCTTTAAACTTAACAAACATTGCTGGCTGGTCTGGCTTTTCAGAAACAATATTCATCCAACAACCTTTTGCTTGGCAGACACCTTCCACCGTGCCGATCACTTTGGTTCTTAAAGAATCTGTACTCGCTATTTTAGTCAATAGATCATCGTAGGCGATGACATTTTTCTGATCGATTTTTTCACCAAAAGAAACTACTTTAGCAACACCATCTTCTGCTTCTACAATTTCTCCTTTGGGAGCAGAGTTACAAGCAGCAAAAAACAAGGCAACACAACTGATAATTATTATTCGTAACATAGATAGGATATTAGACTTGTTTAAAATGAATTCTTTCAAAGATAGGGAAAGCAGCTATGGAATTCAAGTTTCCAATCTCACTACACTACTAGACATTGTTTAGAACAGAGAGCAGAGACGTGTTTCGTCTAAAGAAACAATGAAATTTCGTCAATTTTACACGAAATCTGTCTCTATTCTCTGCTCTCGCTTCTCTGTTCTTTAAAATGTCCAGTAGGATGCAACCTCATCAAAATTTAGGTAGAGTTAATTGTACTTGCTCTATCCGTTTCTTATTGACCGACTTGACTTTAAACGTGCAGCTGTCGGTCAGAATTTCCATTCCTTTTTTAGGGAATCGACCTCTTATTTCTAAAATAAGCCCCGCTAAAGAATCGGCATCGCCACGATATTCGTCAAAAACATTTGTGTCTAATCCGACTACCCTACAGGCATCATTCAATAAAGTCTTCCCGTCGAAAAGATAGTTGTAATCGTCAATTTTTTCATACTCTATTTGTTGATCGTCAAATTCATCTCGAATTTCTCCAATTATCTCTTCCATTACATCTTCTAAGGTAACGATCCCTGCCGTTCCTCCATACTCATCTACCACAATTGCCATATGCATCCGGCGAGCTTGAAATTCTTTTAATAAGTCATCAATTTTTTTTGCTTCTGGCACATACAGCATCTCTGTTCTCAATAATTGCTGCCATTCAAAATCATCTTTTTCTTGCAAATGACCGAGCAAATCTTTGGCATATAAAATTCCCGTAATATGGTCTAAATCCTCGGTATAAACAGGTATTCTTGAGTAGTTAGAATTAACAACAACTTTAAGTGTTTTTTTATAATTTGTATTAAAGTCTAAAGCCAAGACATCCACTCTTGCTTTCATGATTTGCTTTACAGATACATCTCCAAAATGAATGATACTTTTCAGAATATCCATTTCTCCTTCAGAATGTATCCCATCTGTTACCGTTAAATTTATAGCTTCATCTATATCTGTTTTACTAGCCGCACTAGTTACATATCTACGTTCTAAGCGCTTTTCCAAACCATCACTCCAATTGACTAGAATTTTACTAATTGGAGAAAAGACTCGTTTCAATATGCCCAAAGGAGTAGCCATTAATCTGGCTAACCAAACATTATTTAATTTCGCATAAACCTTTGGGGCCACCTCGCCAAATAAAACTAAGCAGAAGGTAACAGCGACCACTGTGATCAATAAATTAATCAACTGGCCAAGGGAATAAATAGTAGCTGGTATGAAAGAAAAAGAGTTTAAGATCTGCGCGGCCCATCCTTCACAAATTTCCGACGTAAAGATATTTCGCAATGCAAAATCAGAGATAATGACAATCGCAATATTGATAAAATTGTTGCTAATAAGAATAGTTGCTAATAAAGTACGAGGCGTTTCTAGGAGCTTAGTTATTTTTTTGGAATTGTCAGATTGTTCGTTCTTAAGGCTATCCAGGTCATTAGGAGACAGGGAAAAATAGGCGACCTCAGAACTAGAGATAAAGGCAGAACAGAGCAGCAGGAACAGTACTAAACCACCTGCAATTGCAATGCTTAGGTTTGAAACCGCTAAAAAAAGAAAGGAGGAAAGCATTAATCCAAAATCCATAAAGGCCAGCTCAGCTTCCAAATAGTTTTGTGTTAGGAGGAGAAAAGTAAACGAAATGCTTATTTCCCTCAGTCCTTAGTTAAAATAATTAGAAGATCTTATGCTTTAAAAAATAGAGAAGCGAGAGTACGAGATACATCTCTATTCTCGCTTCTCTGCCCTAATTCAATGTCCAGTAGTGCAATAAGATCTTCTTCTGTTAAAATGGTAAATCATCTTCTGCTGCCCCTCCTTTATCCGCAGGAGCGGTATTTTCAGCTGCTGCAGGCTTTGTTGCAGAAGTTTTTTCAAATTCTTTAGCTTGTGGCGCACTTTCTGTACCAGGAAAACTTGAACTATAACCGCCGCCGCCATCTTCTCTCTTCTCTAATAAGCGGAAAGTGTTGGCTACCACTTCTGTTGAGTAGCGATTGCTACCATCTTCTGCCTGCCACTTACGGTGGGTCAGTTTACCATCTACATATACTAATTTTCCTTTTTTTAATTGCTGTTCTGCTCGTTCGGCAAGTAATCTCCATACCACTATATCGTGCCACTCCGTTGTTGTTTGCCATTCTCCGCTTTTGTCTTTGTAATTTTCGTTAGTAGCCACGCTAAATTTAGCTACAGCGATGCCATTTTCTAGTCGACGAACTTCTGGGTCTTTACCAACCCTACCTATTAATGTTACTTTGTTTACCATGAGTGTAGTTATTTCGTTAGTATAAACGGTTTAGAAAGATTTAGTTTGAACCACCAATATTCAATGTATTAAGGAGTAATGTCATTGGAATAAGAAGGTTATGTTTTAAGATCAAGCACAAGAATCAAGTTCAAGTACAAAAACCAAACGTAGACCCTCTTGAACTTGATTCTTGAATTTGTACTTCAAAGAATTCATTACTTTTTTATTGCAATAACATTAGTATTAGCAGTTAAAACAGTTCTAAATATAGTGATTTATCCTTTAAATACCAATCTATGATTTTTGGAAATGCGAATTTAGGAATGTTTTTTTGATTGACGGGAATAAATAAGGAAGGAATGCTTTTTGGTAGCTTTTTAAGGCTAATTTCGTTGAAAACAGCGATAATTTTTTGATGGGTCAATAATTGTTTAAAAGGTTTTGATCTTTTCGTAAATTCATAAGCCGTATTCTCTAGTAAACCTTCAAAAAAATCGGTAGCGACTAATTCTTCTTTACTTAAAAGAGTTGTTGCTTCTATTAATGGAAAATCATACAAATTCTGCCAAATATCTTTTTCTGTTCGCTTATGCAACAAGATCGTATCTCCACATTTTATCAACAAATAATTGAAATACCGTTCTCGCTTCTTAAGCTTTTTAGATTTAACGGGTAAACTAGAAATCCTATCACTAGCCAATGCCACACATTTCTTCTGAAACGGGCAAATCGTGCAATTCGGATTAGCAGGAGTGCATTGAGTAGCACCAAAATCCATGATGGCTTGATTATAGACCCCTGCTGTTCTTTTGGCAAGTAGTTGATCTGCTAGTTGTGCGAACTGCTTTTTCCCAGGCGTAGAATCAATCGGTGTTTCAATGCCAAAGACTCTAGACAATACTCGATAGACATTCCCATCGACTACGGCATATGGCAAACCATAAGCAAAAGAAGCTATCGCTGCCGCCGTGTATGGCCCGACTCCTTTTAACTTTAATATTTCTTCGTGTGTCGTAGGAAAAATTCCATCTAAGTTATAAGTGATAAATTTGGCAGTAGCATGAAGATTTCTAGCTCTAGAATAATACCCTAGCCCTTCCCACAATTTCATAACGGTGTCTTCTGAAGCATCCGCCAATTTTTTTATAGTAGGAAAGTGTCGTTTAAACTTTTCAAAATAAGGCAAGCCTTGTTCTACTCTTGTCTGCTGCAAAATAATCTCTGATAGCCAAATATAATAAGGGTTTTTCTCCCCTTTCCAAGGCAATGGCCGATCATTGTTCTTAAACCATTTTAATAAGCCTTTTTTAAAAAAAGACAAGTCGGTTGTCTTTTCGTTCATTCGTATGTTTTTAGTGCATTCTTTTTTACCAAGTCTAATAATCATATCATCCTACAAATCCTACCATCCTAGTCGTCCTTATTCAGTCCAGCCAACAAAGGCACAAATTTAAAATCATCTAAATATTCTCGACTATATTTTCGCTCCGTCAATCTGACTATTTTACACATTTTCTGCACTTCTTCTCCCACTGGCACGACCAATATACCGCCAATTTTCAGTTGCTCCAATAAAGGATTAGGGATCGAAGTAGCGGCCGCGGTTACTAATATTTTATCAAATGGAGCATGATCTGGCAAACCTTTCATACCGTCTTTTAGAAACGTTCGAATCCCTTTGAATCCTAATACTTTTAATAGTTCTTTTGTTTTATCATACAGCATTTCTTGGCGTTCCACTGTATAGACTCTAGCTCCCAGAAACGACAATACGGCGGCTTGATAACCAGAGCCTGTTCCTACCTCTAAAATTCTTTCTCGTTTTTTAATTTGTAATAAACTCGTTTGGTATGCAACTGTAAATGGATGAGAAATGGTTTGCTTATTACCAATAGGAAATGCCTTATCTGCATATGCCCACTCCTCAAATGCTTTTTCTAAAAATAGGTGTCTAGGAATCGTAGCGATCGCTTTCAAAACAGCCTCGTCTTGTATGCCTTTTTGATAAAGCGTTTCCACTAATTTCTTTCTCAATCCTTTATGTCGATACGTATCTTTCAATGCCTCAATTTTTCTGAGCGTAGGGAATTGAACACAGAGGCACGGAGCGCACAGAGTGAATTAACCTCTGTGTGCTCCGTGCCTCTATGTTCCTTATTCTAAAGTATAAATGGAACTCAAGTACTCCACAAATACGGAATATAGGGAAATTTTCGAGCCACTTTAATAAAGAGCTCTGTTTTTTTGAGTAAAATTGTGAATTAGTAAGTTGAATAATATATTGACTATCAAATAACATGCGCCAACGCTTTTCTGTTCTTGCTTTTTTTCTGTGCTGCACCATGATTATTGGGACTGCATTATGGTATCCTAAATGGGAACAGCCACAAACAGAAGCGACGCTGAGTTGGGATGTTATGGGGTATTACTTATACCTACCCGCAGCGATTATATACAAAGACTTAAAAAAGCTTTCCTTTAAAGACGATATTATTGAAAAGTATCGCCCTAGTGGGGAATTCTACCAAGCTTATTTGCAAGAGAATGGGAATTATGTGATGAAATATCCCATCGGTTTAGCCATTCTATATATTCCTTTCTTTCTATTAGCTCACTTGTTCGCCTTAGGTAGTACCTATCCTGTAGATGGTTTTTCTTTGCCCTATCAAATTGGGATAAGCTGGGGGAGTATTTGTATCGCCGCATTAGGACTTTGGATGATGCGTAAAATCTTACTTTTATATTTTTCAGAGTTAATAGTAGGGATCACCTTAATTCTAGTAGTTTTTGCCACTAATTACTTGAATTATACAGCCATTGACGGGAGTATGTCTCATAACTGGGTATTTACACTACTTGCCTGTTTGATTTGGCAAACTATTAAATGGTATCAAGAACCAACTTTTGCAAGAAGCGCCACCATAGCTGCTTGCATCGGATTAGCCGCATTGAGTCGACCGACCGATATTTTGATCTGCTTAGTTCCCTTATTCTGGGGGCTTACTTCTATCGAAGCATTTAAGGAACGCCTTGTCTTTTGGAAAAAACATATTACCCAGTTATTCTTTATGGTTACTGTTGTTGCAGTTATTGGAAGCATTCAACTGTTGTATTGGAAATATGCTTCCGGAAATTGGCTAGTCTATAGCTACCAAGATCAAGGATTTAGTTGGCTATGGCCACATATAAAAGACGTACTGATAAGCTATAGAAAAGGATGGTTAGTCTATTCCCCCATCATGATCTTATCGTTAATTGGCTTTTTTCCATTATACAAACACTATCGTTTTTTATTTTGGGGCGTGGCTATTTATTTTGGCTTGCATTTTTATCTAACCGCTGCCTGGGACATTTGGTGGTATGGTGGTTCTTTTGGACAACGGGCTTTGATACAAGCTTATCCCGTTTTGTTATTTCCTATTGCAGCATTATTAAGCACTTTTACTAATAAGCAAACACTAAAGGAGAAAGCTTATCTCAGTCCGACGGTAAAGAAGGTAGGTTTATCTATATTCGCTATTTTTTGTATCTGGCTCAACTGCATGCAAACCTATCAAGCACATGGACATGGCTTCGAAGTGGATGCTATGACCAAAGCCTACTATTGGCGAATTTTTGGCAAGGCAAATCCAACAGACCTAGATAAAAAATTATTAGATACCAAGGAAGATTATCAAGGACAGCGACGTAATATTAATCCTATTTATACCAATAGTTTTGAAAACTATACAGATACCATCGCTTACTCAAAAGAACAAGCCCACTCTGGAAACCAATCTTTATTAATAAATGGGAAGAATGAATTTACACCTGTAATAAACATCCCTTTGTCTCCACAAAAAAACAAATATCTACGGGTCAGTGCTCAATTTTACACGCCTCAAAAAGAATGGGATATTTGGAAAATGACCCAATTGATTGTCCAATTTAAAAACCAAGATCAAGTGCTCAAAAAAAGAATGATTCGGGTACAACGTCAAATAGGGGAACGCGCCTGGCAAAGCAACTGGACCGATATGAAAATCCCTAGTAAAGGTTTTGATACCTTATCTATTGTATTTTGGAATGCTGGAAGTACTAAGACTTTGTATATTGATGATCTGACCGTGGAAATGTACGAACCAGACTAACAACCACTCCGTAAGTTCCTTAATAAAGGCTTAAATATTGGCAAAGTTAGATGTAAAGACCTTATCTTATCGTTATAAAAGGTCCTTCTTTAAGCCTGTGACCACTATGTGGTCGAAATACAAAAAGGATAGACAGTTAAAAACATAATTTGACCGCTCTGCGGTCATTTAGCAAGACCGCAGAGCGGTCAAATTACGTTAGAAAAAATAGTTACGAAATGTATTATCGCATAATTACTAAATGGTTCTGTTGCTTTCTTTTATTCCAAATGGGGAGTTTAAGCCTAGCTGCACAATGGGAAGACATTATCTATGACGATACGATTTATCAGGAAAATATACATTCCATCAAATTTCATTTACAAGGTTTTCCTTTAACACAGCCTATTTTAGATTTAGACTCTAGAGCTACTTTAGAATTGAGTTTTGATGATTTAGGCTCCGAGCTTCGTAATTATTACTATACGATTTTTCATTGTAATTCTGACTGGACTCCTTCTACTTTGAACACTTTAGAGTTTCTAAAAGGCTTTGATGAAGAAGAGATTCGGGACCCTAATTTTTCCTTTAATACGTTGACCGAATACACTCATTTTCAACTACAGATTCCAAACAGGAATATGAGTTGGACAAAGTCAGGAAATTATATTCTTTTGGTATATGATGAAGATAAAAACCCAGTTTTAACGAGACGTTTTCTTGCAGTAGAACCATTAGTTCGTATTGATGTGGATATGACTAGGCCTGCTGCTATGCAAAAATTTAAAACCCATCAAGAACTAGATTTTAAAGTATCTTTTGAACGACTAGAAGTTAAAGAACCAAAAACAGAAATCAAAGCAACTATTTTACAAAATGGTCGCTGGGATAATGCCATTAAAGATATACCACCGTATTTTTTATATGACGGAGAAGTCGTTTTTGATTATCAAGACAAAATTAGTTTTCCAGCAGGGAAGGAATATAGATATATAGATTTAAGAAGTTTTGAATTTCGAGCAGAAGGCGTTGCTGCTATTGAAGAATACGAAGATGTATATGAAGTAACCTTACATCCCGATCCTGTAAGAAAGTACCAACCTTACTCCTTTGTCAGAGATATAAATGGAAACTTCACAATAGAAAATTTACATCGAAATATTGATGAATTAGAAAGTGATTATGCCATGACCCTGTTTTCTTTAAAAAAGAGTGTTCCTTATCAAGACGCAGAAGTTTATCTTTTTGGAAAAGTAACAGACTGGAGAATTCAGGAGCCCTACAAAATGACTTATAATGAAGAGTTGGGTGGCTATCTATTAGACATTTTATTAAAGCAGGGCTTTTATAATTATAGTTTTGCTGTAGTAAAAGATAAGAGCTCAACTATTGATCTATCTCACACAGAAGGTGATTGGTTTGAAACAGAAAATGATTATACTATATTAATTTACTACCGTACTTTTGGCGATCGTTATGATAGGTTAGTTGGAGCATATACGTTCAACTCTTCTTTACGGAAATAATACACTCCATTTATGCCAGGCAACGCCCTAATAATCTTCATAAAAAACCCAGAACTAGGAAAAGTCAAAACCCGCTTAGCCAAAACAGTTGGTGATGAAAGAGCATTAGCCATCTATAAGGCCCTAATGGACCATACAAGAGATATAGCTTTGGCTGTTACTACAGATCGTTTATTGTTCTACAGTCAAGCAATACATCCCAACGATAATTGGTCAACTATAGATTTTAAAAAGCACCTACAAGCCACTGGAGATTTAGGAACCAAAATGAAGGCTGCATTTCAACAAGCCTTTCAAGATCATCAAAAAGTAGTGATTATTGGTAGTGATTGTGCTTCGCTCACGCCCGCTATTGTAAAGGTGGCCTTCCGTCAACTAGAAAAACATTCCTTTGTAATTGGACCAGCATTAGATGGTGGTTATTATTTATTGGGCATGAATCAATATGTTCCTAAGGTTTTCGATCATATAGCTTGGAGTACAGCCAGTGTTTTGGAAGACACCAAAGAGCGGATTAAAAAATCGGGTTTAGATTATGTGCTATTGCCAACTTTATCGGATATTGATTATGAGGAAGATTGGGATCAATATGGATGGGAAATATGACCATTCTTTTTTTTCTTACAAAATAGAACGACTATGAAATTCCGACAAGACTTGATCAAATTCAGCATCGGCTTATTTTTAGGTATGAGCTTATACGAAGTAATTATGGAAGGGAATATAGAAATGAAGGCGCTTATTGGAAATGCAATTGGCGCTGTAATTGGCGGTATTGTATATGCTTATTGGATTAATCGGAGAACGAGGCATGAGATTTTTCGGAAGAAGTAG